>DATIKU010000015.1 GCA_035477215.1 Spirochaetota bacterium
GGCGGGGACTGCAAGTGGGGCGCGAACGCGGCGAAGAAGGTGATCGTCAGCTGCGAGCGCATCGTCAGCCGCGAGACGATCGGCAAGGATCCGTCGCGCACCATCGTTCCGGCCTTCAAGGTGGTGGCCGTCACCGAGGAGCCCTTCGGAGCGCACCCGGGCTACACGCCGGGTTTCTACGATGTCGACTTCTCGTTCGGCTATACCTACCAGCAGGCCTCCAACACCGAGGAAGGCTTCCAGGCATTCCTGGACGAATGGGTATTCGGCGTGAAGGACCGCGTGGAATACACTCAGAAATACATACAGAAATTCGGCTATCCCCAGTTCAAAAAGCTCCAGGCGAAGTTCGACTACGGGTATCCGGTTAGCTACGCATATTGATGGAGGCATGAGAATGACCACACATCCCGACGACTATATCAAACCCGAACTCATGGCGTGCTGCGGCGCGCGTGAGATAGGCGATGGCGATATCGTCATCGTGGGCACCGGATTTCCGACGATGTCGGCGAATATCGCCAAATACACGCATGCCCCAGGGGCGACGATGCTGCAGGAATCCGGCGTCTACGACGCGCGTCCGACGCGCCCGGCCCTTTCGGTGGGAGACCCCTGTCTCAACCCCGGCGCGGCCATGATAGGCGGCCTCGTCGAGGTGATGGGCATGTTTCTTCAGGGGGGATGGATCGACGTGGGCTTTCTCTCGGGAAGCCAGGTGGACAAGTTCGGCAATATCAACACCACCGCGATCGGCGATTACGACAGCCCCCAGAGCCGCCTCCCCGGCTCGGGAGGGGCGAACCCCATCGGCGCGCTGGCGAAGCACGTGCTCATCATAGCACTGCACGACACGCGCAGTCTTGCCGAGCGCGTCGATTTCATCACCACACCGGGATATCTCGACGGGCCCGGCGCGCGCGAGAGGTGGGGGCTTCCGCCAGGGACCGGGCCGAAGGTGATCATCACCAACAAGGCCGTACTGCGCTTCGACGAATCGACGAAGGAGGCGTATCTGGCGAGTTATCATCCCGCCACCTCGGTCGACGAGGTGGTGAAGCTCACGCCGTGGAAGCTCAACGTGAGCGACGACGTTCGCGAGACGGAGCCGCCGAGGGCGGATGAGCTGAAAGCCCTTAGAGAGGTGCTCGATCCGTTCAGGATGATCAAGATATACGAAAAGCGGGGATACGTCTGATATGCTCGTATGCATTAAAGTTGTTGCTTTACCGGGTGTCATTACCAGCCCCGGCCTTATCGGGGCGCGGTAATCTCATAGAGCATTTAGTTTTCTGGTGAAAACGTGTTGCCTTTTGAGATCGCCACGTCGGCCTGCGGCCTCCTCGCGATGACATTTTTTTCGGTTACGCAACATGTCTTTGCCATAAAGAGCCGTTCCGCGGCATGGACGGTTTCTATCCCCGCCTTCGGCGGGGGAGAAACGGAATCGCACGGGGAAAACCGATTTGTTCACGGTATACATATAAACGGATTAACCGGGAGGTGGATATGGACCATACGAGGAAGCTCGCGCGCTTCTGTTCGGATGTCGCGTTCGATTCGCTGCCGCGCGAGGTGATACACAAGGCCAAGCTCTGCGTGCTCGATTACATCGCGAACATCTATGGCTCGCTCGAGCTGGATGCCGTACGCGCGGTCGTCGACTACGTGGAATCTCTCGGCGGGCCGAAAGCCGCGACCGCGCTCGGCTGCGGTTTTAAAACGGGATTGCAGAGCGCGGCCTTCATCAACGGCACCACGGCCGAGGCCATCGAGGCGCAGGACGGCCTTCGCTTCGGGGGGAACCATCCGGTTTCCGCGGTGCTGCCGGTCGCGTTCGTACTGGCCGAGTCCCTCAAACTCGGCGGTGAGAAGGTAATCGAGGCGGTGGTAGCCGGGTACGAGGCGGCCGACCGGCCCGCCGCGGCCATGCATCCCTGGCACACGCTATCGGGCTTTCTGCCCACCGGCACCTGCGGCACCTTCGGCGCGGCGGCGGCCGCGGCGAAACTCATGGGGCTGGACGAGGCCGGTATGCTGAACGCGATAGGGAACGCCGGGTACCTCCTGCCGCTTTCAATGGCCGAACAGCTCATGGGAGGCTTCACCATCAAGATCGTGCAGGGCGGGCAGGCGGCGAGCGCCGGGATTATGGCGGCGGGCCTGGCATCGAAGGGCATTACGGGCTGTCCCGAGGTGCTGGAGGGCTCGGCACTGAAGGGCGGTTTTACCCAGATCACGGCGCGGGCCGAGCCGAAATGCGAGCGCATCACCGACGGGCTGGGGGAGCATTATTCCATCATGGATATTTACTTCAAGCCATATACCGCGTGCAGGCATACGCACGGCGCGGCACAGGCGGCCCTGGAGCTCGTCAGGGAGCGGGGATTCAAAGCGGGTGAAGTGGATTCGATTGCGGTGCACACCTACGGGGTGGCCGAGCTCGCGGTGGGGAAGGGGGTCCCCGAGGGCGGCAGCTTCGTCTCTGCGCAGTTTTCCATCCCCTATGTCGTCGCCGTCTGCATTCTCGACGGCGACCTGGGTCCGGGTCAGCTCACCGAGCGGAGGATCGCCGACGGTACGGTGCTCGACCTCGCGAAACGGGTCTCGATCCGTACCGACGACGAGCTTAACAAGGCCTACCCGGACAAGACATCGAGCCGCGTCGAAATAGTGCTTAAAGACGGGCGAAGCTTCGTGAAACAGACGGACATCCCCAAGGGAGACCCGCGCGATCCGATGGAGGCGGAAGACCTGACGGCAAAACTGCGCCGGTTCGCGGGCAAGCGCGACGGCTCGCGCCTGGACAGGATAGTCGGGATGGTCATGGAGATTGAGAGGCTCCGGGATATAAAGGAGCTCGCGCGCATCATATAGCGAACGCTAAAGGCAGAGACAGGAGAAAACATGGATTTCACGTTAAGCGAAGAACAAAAGATGCTGGTGGAAACGCTCCGGACGATGGGGGAGCGGGAGAATTTCAGGGAGCTCGCCAAAAAGATCGACGAGACGTGCGAGTTCCCTTTCGAGCTCATCGCGCGCTACAGCGAGATGGGACTTCTGGGCATGACGCTCTCGCCGGAATACGGGGGCGGGGGACAATCGGCGGTGGACGCCATCCTCGCGGTCGAGGAGCTGGCCAAGTTCAGCCCCATGATCGCCGCCCCGGTTTTCGAGTCGAATGTGGGTCCGGTCCGGGTCATTGATCTTTTCGGCACGGACGAGCAGAAGAAGCGGATCCTTCCCGGGGTCTGCAGCGGGAAACTCAGCGTCTCGGTGTGCATGACCGAGCCCGAGGTGGGATCCGACCTCACCTCGCTCGGCACCAAGGCGGTCGAGGACGGTGATTCGTATGTCCTCAATGGAAGAAAGGCCTTTATCACGGGCGGCGGGCACGCAAGCCATTACATGGTCTACACGCGCTTCGGCGACGCGAAGGGTTACAAGGCCATAGGCGGGCTGCTGGTTGAGAAGGGGATGCCGGGCTTCACTTTCGGAAAACAGGAACGCTATATGGGCCTGCGCGGCATGCCCTCGTGCGACCTCTTTTTCGACGACGTGCGCGTGCCTAAAGCGAACCTTGTCGTTCCGCCCGGCGACTTCGGAAAGCTCATGTGGACCTTCGACATCGAGCGCTGCGGGAACGCCGCCATGTGTCTGGGTGTGGCCGGAGGCGCGCTTAACGAGGCGAAGGCATACGCCATGGAGCGCAACGCCTTCGGGCGGCCCATCTGCGAGTTCCAGGCGGTGCAGTTCCTGGTGGTGGACATGGCCACGAAGCTCGACGCGGCGCGCCTCCTGGTGTACCGGGCGGCAAGCGGCGCCGGACAGGGACTGCCCTCCATTTACGAGGCCTCGATGGCGAAAGCGTACGCGAACGAGATGGTGGTGGAAGTGACCGACAAGGCCATGCAGGTCTTCGGCGGGTATGGTTACAGCAGTGAGTTTCCGGTCGAGCGGATGTACCGCGACGCCAAGGCATGGGGCGTGGCCGGCGGGACACTGCAGATGCTGAAAATAGGCGTGGCGGGTATGATCTTCGGTAGAAGGTTCGACCAGCGTAAAGGAAATTGAAACCAGGGGAGGCGCAAGATGAGCCAGTACTACAAGGACGCTGACGATCTCTACAAGATATACGGCTATTTCCTGGGCCGCGTGCTTCAGGACCCGAAGATCGGCACCAAGATGGCGAAGGCCGGCATCATCATCAAATTCATGTATACCGATCCCGACGCCGAGATCACCATCGATCTTAAAAATCCTCCGGAGAAGGAAGGCTTTTTTGGCACCTATTACCTGGGGCCCTGCGAGCTTCCGGCCGACGTGTGGTCAAAGCAGCCGGCGGACCATTCCCACCGTTTCTGGCACGGCCTTGAAAATCCGATAGCGGGCATCACCAAGGGGATCATCAAACAGGGCGGCAAGGTGACCGCAATGCTGAAACTGCTTCCGGTCATCAAGCCGGCCTTCCACATGTTTCCCATTGCGCTCGAAGAGCTGGGAAGGCAGGACCTGATAGTAATTAAAAAGTAAAAGTTTTCGCCCGTGGACGCACCTGACGCAAAATATTTCTTAGAAGGGTATGCCATGTACGCCAATACAGGAAAAATAGCGAAGGTTGATCTTACCGCCCGGAAGGTGGAGGACATGCGCCTTTCCGAAGAGGTATACCGGGCGTTTATTGGAGGCAGCGGTCTCGCCGCGAAGCTCTTCATGGACATGGCTGACATGTCGGCCGACGCGCTTTCCCCGGAGGCCCCGCTCATCTTCATGAACGGGCCGCTTGCCGGCGTCAGGCTTTCGGGGGCGAGCAGGATGAGCGCCGCCGCCCGCTCGCCGCTCACCGGCGGTTTCGCGGACTCATCGTGTGGAGGATACTTCGCGCCGGCCCTGCGCTACGCCGGTTATGACGGTATGATTATTACGGGAAAGGCCGAACGCCCGTCGATGCTCCTCATTTCGGGCGGCGCGGTCTCGATCGCCGATGCCGGCGAGCTGTGGGGCGGAGGAATTGCCGAAGCGACCGCCGTACTGAGGGAGCGATACGGCATGCGCAGCCGCTCGCTCGTCATCGGGCCGGCGGGCGAGAACCTGGTGCCCTTGGCCTGCGTCATGCACGAGGCGCACCACGCGTTTGGGCGCTGCGGCCTTGGCGCGGTGATGGGATCGAAGGCCTTGAAGGCGATCGTGATCGAGCCGCATACCGGCGCCGCTGCGCTCGCCGATCCCTCCCGCATGAAGGAGCTCGTAAAGGAACTTACCCCGCGGATCAAAGACTACCTCATGTCGCAGGTGCTGCACGATTTCGGCTCGCCCGGAAACCTGGAGGGCCACATGTACACCGGCGACGTTCCGATAAGGAACTGGACCTCCAGTTTTTCAGAGGAGATGGCCGAGGCCCTGACCGGGAGCACTCTCTCGGATAGCTACCTGACCGGAACGGGCACCTGCGCGTATTGCGCAGTGGCCTGCAAGCGGATCGTAAAGGTGGAAGACGGGCCATTCGCGATACCCGTGGGGCCGGGCCCGGAATACGAGACGGTCGTATCGTTCGGGAGCCTCGTCGGCTCGGCCGACCTGGCCGCGGTCTGTAAGGCGGGGAGGGTGTGCAACGACCTCGGAATGGACACCATCTCTGCGGGCGCGACGATCGCCTGGGCCATGGAGGCCTTCGAAAAGGGCCACCTGTCAGCTCAGGAGACCGATGGTGTCGCGCTCGAGTGGGGCGATATGCATACGGTGATCGATATCTTACTTCCGGCGATGGCCGCGCGGTCGGGAAAGCTCGGCGAACTGCTTTCGATGGGAAGCCGCGCGGCGGCGGAGAAGACCGGGCGCGGTTCGATCGCCTATACCGTGCAGTGCAAGGGGCTCGAGGCGCCGATGCACGACCCGCGCGGCGGCGGGCACGGCCATGCGCTCGCCTACGCGGTGAGCCCGCGCGGCGCCTGCCACGTGTCCACGGCCATGCACTTCATGGAGACCGGGGCCTGCAATTATCCCGAAATCGGTTTCGAGTTCAATCTCGAAGCTCTTACAGACAGGGGGAAGCCCGAAACGATGAAGCTTGCCGCGGCGGTCGGCGCGATCGAAAACAGCGCCTGCCTCTGCCAGTATGCCGACCGCTCGTTAAGCTTTACGGAGATCGTGGAGCTCTTGAACGCCGCGACCGGTTTCGGTTACACCGCCGAAACGCTCATGGAGGCGGGGTACCGGATATTCCACCTCAAGCGTCTCGTCAATTATCGCCTGGGTCTTCGCGCCTGTGACGACTCACTCACCGAAAGGATGCGCGAGCCAGCGCGCGACGGCGAGCCCGCGGGTATACCGATCGAATTCGATTCGATGCTGGAGCGCTTCTACGCGTTGATGGACATGGACCCCGAAAAAGGTATCGCCCGCGCCGAAAGGCTCGAGAGCCTCGGCCTCGGCGATGAGGCCCGCCTGTCGTGGGGGAAGTGACGATAACGGTCCACCTGAGCGGCGTCGGGCCGCTCAGGGACGTCGTCGGCGAGCGCCCGATCGAGTTGCCCGCCGGCGCGACCATCGCGGTACTCGCGTCCCTTCTCGACATCCGCAAAGACTACAACGAGGTGTATATAGTCAACGGCCGGCGGCGCGCACGCGACGCGCCACTCGAGCAGGGCGATATTGTGAAGGTCGTCTCGCTCATGGCGGGAGGATAGGCGAGGGGCTGTCCGGTTGCTGGTTATAAAGAATAATGGCATTAATTCTCTGCCGAAAGTACGCATCGCTGGAGGGGCCTTAGTCGAAGGGGGCGCGCCGGTGGCGTGCGTATCCATCACCCCCGGTCCGTGTCGATAAGTCTTGACATTCCCTCCATTTGATGAAAGTCTGCTGGAAATTATCACGTGGAGGTCGCACGCATGAATATACCTATCGATTATGGAAAGCGACTGGTAAAGGTCCGCGAACAGATGAGCGCGCTCGGCATCGACGCCTTCGTCGGCACGCGGACGGTGAGTCTTTCGTACGTGGCCGGCGCCTTCGTGCCCTGGCGCAGCGCCGTCATCGTTACCCGCGATTTCGCCGGGCTCATCACCATGCTCCTCGACCTGGAACGGCTGAAGGACGAATCGTGGCTCTCGAACATTTCCCCGTACGCGCCGATCCCGGGCATGGACCTGTGGGACCTCGTGGTGCATCACATCAAACAAAACGGCATGGAGAAGGCCAGGATCGGCGTAGAGCTGGGGCACTCGCCCCGCGGCAATACCGGCTACCTTTTTGCCACCGAATTCGAACTTCTGAAAAAATCACTCCCGGATGCGACCTTCGTAAACGCCACCTCGGTAATGGACAGGGCAACGTATATAAAAGAACCGTCGGAAATACTGCTCCTCAGGCAGGCCGCCGGAATGGCCGACGCTGCGGTCCAGTGCGTGAAGGAGTCGCTCTGCGTCGGCATCACCGAAACCGAGATAGCAGGCATCGGCGAGATGGAGCTGCGCAGGCTGGGAAGCGAGTACCACTGGGCGGTGACGGGGTCGTCCGAGGTGGCCTCGGGCTACCGGGCATGTTACAACATGAACGGCACGACCCAGCCCACGCCGAAGATCGTTCAGAAGGGCGAAAACATCATAGCCGACTTCCATCCCCTCTGCCGCCTCTACTGCTCGGACCTCGCGCACAATTTCATACTCGGCAAGCCCTCGGCCGAGCAGGAGAAGCTCGCCGACGCGTACGTTCAGACCGCGCAGACCATCGTGAGCAATTTCAAGGCGGGCAACAGGGTCGGCGACGTGCACGCGGCGGTCATGGACAAGCTCGGCGCGCTCGGATACGCGCAGTACGCCATTCCGTCGTTCGGCCACGGCCTCGGCGTGATGGGCCACGAGTGGTACCCGGCGATAATCGCGAACGAGGAGTTCCGCGACGTGGTCCTCGAGGAAAACGTCGTCGAGGTGGCCTTCCTGGCCATGAGCGTGCCGGGAGTATGCGGGATGCGGCTGGAATGTCCGGTGCTCGTCACGAAGGACGGTGGCGAGATGCTCTGCAAGACGCCGCTCGAGCTTTCGGTGATAGACATATAGGTTTCCCCTGGGTGCATATTTCGGGGTTTCGCCGGCGTGGTCTTGATGAAATAAATTCGGTGTGAGGTGCGCCATGTCCGAAAAGCTTTCCCGTCGCGAACTCATTAAGAAGTCAGCTCGGATCGGAGCCGCCGTCGGCGGGGCGGCGCTCCTCGGAGGGGGCGTGTATTCGCTTCTCAGCGAAAATTCGATCGATGAGCTGTACGGGACCTATCCGGAAGGCGCATCGAAGTATCCGCTTGCGATCGCGGACCCGTCGGCCCCAAGGCCCAATGTCATTTTAATATATTGCGACGACCTCGGTTACGGGGATGCGGGCTGTTACGGCGGGACCGCAATACGCACACCGAATATCGACACGCTGGCCCGCCGGGGCTTCCGAGCCACCGACTACTATGTCTGCAACGCCGTCTGCGCGCCCTCGCGCGCGGGACTTCTCACCGGGCGCTATCCCTTTCGCTCGGGCATCATCGGAAACACCTATCCCAAGGGAGAGCCCCGCGCCAGGGTACTGGCGCGAAAATTCGGCGGCGCACTCAAAAGCCTGGGGGTGATGGACATCCGCGAGGATTACGTTGCGCGCGGCATATCCGACAACGAGATCACCCTTGCAGAGGGCCTGAAAAAGGCGGGATACCGCACGGGAATGATCGGCAAGTGGCACCTTGGCGATTACAGCACACAGCCGGAATTCAATCCGCGCAGACACGGCTTCGACGAGTACTTCGGCGTGCCCCACTCGAACGACATGATTCCCTGTCCGCTCTTTCGAAACGAACAGATGCTCGAGGCCGACATCGGCACCAGTGAGGAGATCCAGAAGAGGCTGACGGGCCTTTATACGAAAGAAGCGCTCAAGTTCATCGACGAGAGCGGCAAGGTCCCGTTTTTCCTGTATTTCGCCCACACCTACCCGCACCAGCCCATTCACGCCTCGGAGCGCTTTGAAAAGAAGTCGAAGGCGGGGCTCTTCGGAGACTCCGTGGAGGAGATCGACTGGAGCGTCGGCGAGATTGTCGGACTGTTGAGAAAGAAGGGACTCGAGCGGAATACCCTGATCATCTTCACGAGCGATAACGGTCCATGGTATGAGGGCAGTGCCGGTCCGTTCCGCGGGCGCAAGGGACAGAGCTACGAGGGCGGTTTCCGCGTGCCCTTCGTTGCGGCCTGGCCAGGACGCATACCGGCCGGGCGGGTGAGCTCGGTTCCGATCATGAACCTTGACCTCTATCCGACGATTTTCGGTCTGGCGGGGGTCGCTCTTCCCGGCGATCGCGTCATCGACGGCAAAAACATCGACGGCGTGCTCTCGGGCCGGTCGAACGCCTCGCCGCACGACGCCATTTATTTCTACCATTACGACCTCCTGGAGGGCGTGCGCGCCGGCAAGTGGAAATATATTGACAAGATGAACCGCTACGTGTGGCCCATCGCCATGGATACGGCGCCCGTGCCCGACGCGCTCGGCAAAAAACAGATGGGCGTCCGCTGGCCGCTGCTTTACGATTTACAGAACGACCCGGGAGAGAACTACAACGTCATTAACACCTATCCAGACACGGCCGAAAAACTTAAGGGCCTGATGGCGGACTGGAAGAATAGGACCGAAAAGAACCCGCGGGGGTTTGGGAAGGTGTGAGTAGAAACATCCGAAGGCGCATACACGTTTGCGCGCCTTTGGATATATCGTTTGATACATTTATTGACGTAAGCGTGGGTATGATTCTTGAGTTTTCGGTTGTGCGCCGGTAACGCCGTTAATCCTCGACATATCATACGGGGCGGCGCCCTCACCCTCATGTCGAAGCCGGAGGAGGACCGCACGGAGCCCCCCTTCACCCTCAAGTTCATGCGCTCGTCGCGAGACATCGAGGGCGCGATCGGGTAGGGGAGATGACCATCGGGATGATTCGACGGAGCATCGGACCTTTCC
The DNA here is from genome assembly GCA_035477215.1 of Spirochaetota bacterium. Lineage (NCBI taxonomy): Bacteria > Pseudomonadati > Spirochaetota > Spirochaetota bacterium. Next base: position 9,988 of record DATIKU010000015.1, read on the forward strand.
CATCGGGTCTCAATGCGTTTTGGGTATCCGAAGAACATGGTGAGGCATCGAAATCCGTCGATCTTTTTTCCTCACGCATGCAAAAGATTCTTGACTATTCGATAATTATCACACGGCATTAACGTTGGATTTGTTTCCAACGGGCACAGAGTGCGTTACCGCTGTTGAGACATGTTAACGGGGCCGGGGCGCATTGCTTGAAGGTGCATATGGAAAATATCGAGTTGTCCTTTTCGGCTCCGCGGTGCCGTACGGCGCAGGGACGAATGGATGCCCGTGAAGGGCCGGCCGTCGTCTGTAACGATCAGGGCACCTCGAGAATAAAATAGGGAATGGGTTGCTTTATTGGGTCGGGGAAGGCATGTTCTGGGTGTACCGGATATCACGGGATTCAACGAGTACCTTAATGAATTAACCTATTCATCCCTGAAGGTGCTGACGCTTTTCGGCTCCTTTCTCTATGCCTCTTTTTTTCTCCTCGATTACGTGGTGGCGCCCCCAGGGCTTCTTCCATACTTCGCCGCGTATCGTTTCACCGCCTGCGGTGTTGTGGCCGCACAGTACATCATCCTTCTCAGATCAAAGCCGACGGGAAGAACCTTTCTCCACGGATACCTGGCCTCGTTCGTCGCAACGGTGCCCATTGTCCTGATGAACGTCCATCTGGGGGGGTTCGATTCCGGTTATTACGCGGGCCTCAATGTCGTGATTATCGGGATAAACATCCTGGTCTTGTGGCACTATCGTCATTCCGCGGTGAACGGGTCGATTACGGTCATCCTTTACGTCGGGGCAAACCTGCTCTTCGGCGGCGATTACTCTATTCGAACGCTTGTCGCCAATCTTTTCTTCATGCTGTCGACCCTTTTTTTCGCCGTGATCATCAGTTATCTTCGCTTTAACCAGATGAAAAGCGAGTTCAGGCTACGAGAGGATCTCGCGGGCGCCCAGGTCGCCGAGATTAACGAACTCGCCCGCGTGGCCCAGCGGGTCGCATCAGGCGACCTGACCGTGGAGATCGAAAAAAAATCATCGGATACGGCGGGGATTCTTGAAACCTCATTTGAAACGATGATACGCGACCTGCACGCAGCCCTCGCGAACGTGAAGGAAATGTCCATTCTTGTCGCGGGTTTCGCCCAGGACATCAAGGCGCGGACGGACGTAATGGCGTCGGGCTTGCGCGAGCAGCTCGAGCAGACCAAACGATCCGGGGACGCTGTCGGCACCATGACCGAGACGATTATGGGAAATGCCGCGACCGTGCTTCGCACCGACGAAACGGCCGGCAAGGCCATCGTCTCAGCGTCCCGCGGCGGAGAGTTCGTTGAAAAGGCCGTGGAGGGGATGAGCACGGTGGCCAGGGTCGTCAGGGAGTCGGCGGACAAAGTGCGCCTTCTGGGACGGTCCGGACAGAAAATCAACGAGATAGTCCTTGTGATCAACGAGATCGCCGATCGTACGAACCTCCTGGCCCTGAACGCCGCCATTGAGGCGGCGCGTGCCGGGGAGCAGGGGAAAGGGTTCGCCATCGTGGCCGATGAAATCGGAAAACTTTCCGACAGCACCGCCCGGGCCACCAAGGAAATTACCGGGATACTGCAGACCGTCCTCGGCGAGATCGGAGGGGCCGTTTCCGCGATGGAGCTTGCCAATCGTGAGGTGGACTCGTCGATCCATTACGCCGGTGAAATGCACGCGTCCGTGAAAGACATCATCGAGTTGTCGGGCGGCCTGCGCGGAATGATATCCCGGATCGCATCATCGAGCAAGGCTGAAAGCGACGCCGCGGAGGAGATCAACCGCAACATCGCCGCCATAAACGATATCGCGCTCACTACGGAGCGCTACCTGGACGGCGTATCGGAATCAGTTGCCGGCTTGAGTGAGCAGGCCGCGAAGCTCGAGGACACGGTAAAAAAATTCAAGATCGCATGAATAGAACATCCCTTGCATCGAGAGCCGCCTAAGGGTACGATTGCCGATTGCATCGGATACTGGGCGATAAGCCTTCGTGGGGCGAGAATCTCCGACGCCAGAGCGACCAGGACATCCGGATATGAATCTTTTCGAGTTGATCTCGCTTGTTTCCCTACTCTACCTTCCCGGCGCGGCCTTCACCGTCATCGCCTTCGCGGGGAACCTGCTGATCACCGGTTATCATTGCCTGGATGGTTTCTAATACGAGGTCATGAAGCCCCCTTCGATCGCCGGCATCGCCTTTTCCCTCTACTATGTCGGTTATGGGAACCTCTATAAATTACCCTTTGCTTGCTTTTTAATGTTTTTTAGGTTTCACCAGATGGAGTACAATCCATATTCATTCATATCCTTGACAAAACCTGTCGCTCAAAGGACTCTCGGACAACTGACGCAAAGTTAATACGAACTACGGAGGTATCCATGAAACGCGGTCCCATCATCATACTCGTAGTTATAATTACCATTTCCTGCGGTCTCCTGTTCATTAAATCCCGGCTCATCAGCACGGGAAGCGCGTACGTACCTGACAGCGCAGTGGCCGAACGGCTCGCGGCGGAAAAACAGCGACTTGAGGGCGGCAGGACATGGTTGGGCGCCGCCTGGAAAGAGCGCAGGCCGGAGGGCATCATCATCTCCATGACGGGCGGGCCCTATGAGATGGGGTACCAGCATGGAACGCTCCTCAGGGATGAGATTTTCAGCGGCGTGGTGCCGGTGTTCGCCGACCCCGTAACGAATTCGCGGGAGCATCGGGCGAAGCCGATGTTTTTAAGAAAGCTCATGCTCGCCTATTTGGATTTCGCAGTCTTCGGGCCGCTGGAGCGCAATACTCCATCGGAATACCTCATGGAACTCAAGGGTATCGCCGACGGTTCGGGAATGGGGTATCGCGATCTTGTCAGGGCGACATTCAAATCAGAGCTTACGATGATCATGTTACCGGGTGTTGTGAAGGGAAAGGCGAAATCGCTCGGCATCAGCGCCGAATGCTCCGACTTCGCGGCCGCCGGCTCCGCCACCGCGGACGGAAAGCTCATCATGGGCAGGAACACCGATTATGCCGGGCAGGGCAGATGGATGGACGCCCAGACGGTGTTCATTTATCGCCCGTTACAGGGATATGCCTACGTTAATATCTCCACAGCGGGCCTTATAAAATGTAATTCCGCCGTGAACGAGAATGGAATCGTTATCGGCGGCCACTTTATGGGATTCGACGGGACCGGACCGCGCGGAATGTCCTTTACGGTGCTCGAGCACGAAATCATGCGTAAAGCGTCCACAATCGACGAGGCCGTCGATATCGTAAAACGCGGCCCCAGGGCCGGTGCGTTCGGATTCATGGTGGCTGATGGCGCAAAACGCGATGCCGTGGCGATCGAGGCCAACGGGGAACTGGTCGGGGTGCGGAGGATGGAAAACGGCGTGCTGGTGCTCACCAACTTCGCCACAACGGTCGAGCTCGAGAAGGTCGATCTCATGAAGCGCAACAACCTTGTGATGCGCGACATGCTCGGGCGCTACCTGCGCGTCGGCGAGCTCATTGCCGCAAGCAGGGGGCGCATAACGGGCGGGATGGCGGCCTCATTCATGGGCGATAGGCTGGACATGGTTACGCGGACCGAGCGGGCGACCGGGATCACCGTCGGCGCAGCCAATAACGTTACCTCGGCGGTTTTTATTCCGGAGGACGGCATCGTGTGGATAGCGTCCGGCGTGGAGCCGGCGTGTGACGGGAGGTTCCATGGGCTGGATGTCCGCGCGGAGCTCACCGGTACTCCCCCGCGACGGCTTCCGGTACTTACGGGTTATGCCTGGAAGGAGAATTCGAAACAGAAGGGGCTGCGGCATTTCATGAAGGCGTACGCCGCGCACGAAGAGGACCCCTTTGATACCACAAAAATCATGACCAACCTCAACGCGGCCATTGCGCTTGATCCGAACGAGTCCATTTATCTCCGCCTTAAAGCCTCTCTACTGCTGTATTCCGGCACTTACAAGGAGGCGATCACCCTGCTCGAGAGATCCCTCGATATGCCGCAGTCGAACAGCGAGCGCGCCCATGCTCTTCTGCTTGCCGGACAGGGTCTGGATCTCATGGGGGAGCGGGATAGGGCGATTGCGCGCTACCGCATGGCTGAGGCAATCCACGCCGCGCACGGGCCCGATATCCTGAAAGGGGTCAACCATATGCTTGCGGGATTCTGTAAAAAGTATATCGAAAAGCCGTTTACGGTAAAACAAATAGCTGATATTCCGGTGGCCTTCAGTTCCGAGTCGGGTATCGAATAGCTACCATAAACCCCTGTCGCGGGTGCTGTTTCTTTTCGTCGAGGTTAAATAATGCCGCCGTGAACGGATTCACGGCGGCGTTTTATCCAAATCCTTGACAAAACGCCCGCCCCGGTCGATTCTTCGCGCACGGGGGCGGCAGGCCCCCGTATACAGCATTTGAAACGGCGGGCCCGATGGACAGCGAAGAAAAGATCAAACCGCAGAACTTCATAGAAGAAATAATCGAAGAGGATTTAAAAAGCGGCAAGAACGGCGCGGCCGTTCACACCCGCTTCCCTCCGGAGCCAAACGGCTATCTCCATATCGGTCACGCCAAATCGATTTGCCTGAACTTTGGTCTTGCGGCCAAGTACGGCGGCAGGTGCAATCTTCGCTTTGATGATACAAATCCCGAAAAGGAAGAAGTCGAGTACGTTGACTCAATCATGGAGGACGTTCGCTGGCTCGGTTTCCAGTGGCACGACCGACCCTATTACGCCTCGGATTATTTTGGGGCCATCTATGACTGGGCGATTCTACTGATAAACAGGGGCCTTGCCTACGTATGTGATATGAGCGCGGAGGAGATCGCCGCTACGCGCGGCACGCCGATTGAGCCGGGCAAGACAAGCCCGTGGCGCGACCGTACGGTCGATGAAAATCTCGACCTCTTCGCACGGATGAAAAACGGAGAATTTCCCGACGGAGCAAAGGTGCTCCGCGCGAAAATCGACATGGACTCCCCCAATATGCACATGCGCGACCCCGTACTGTACCGCATCAAGCGCGCCGAGCACCACCGCACCGGCAACGACTGGTGCATCTACCCCATGTACGACTTCGCCCACGGCCAGTCAGATTATATCGAGGGGATTACGCATTCAATCTGCACGCTCGAGTTCGAGGTGCATAGGCCTCTTTACGACTGGTTCCTGGACCACATCGCCGAGGAAGGAAGGGTGCGCCCGCGGCAGATCGAATTCGCGCGCCTCAACCTCGGCTATACGGTGATGAGCAAGCGCCTGCTGCTTCGACTGGTTAAGGAAGGCCGCGTGAAGGGATGGGACGATCCGCGCATGCCCACCATATCGGGGCTTCGCAGGCGCGGCTGTACGCCCGAATCCATCCGTTCCTTCACCTCGATCATCGGCGTGGCCAAGCGCGACACGGTGGTCGACATGGCCCTGCTCGAGCACTGCATCCGGGAGGACCTCAATAAACGCTCGCCGCGCGTGATGGGAGTGCTCAACCCGCTGAAACTCGTCATCGAGAATTATCCCGAAGACCGCGTGGACGAGTTCGAGATCGTGAACAACCAGGAGGACCAATCGGCCGGATCGCGCAGGGTGCCGTTCTCGCGCGTCGTCTATATCGAGCGCGAAGATTTCATGGAAGAACCGCCGAAAGGCTTTTTCAGACTTGCACCGGGGCGCGAGGTGCGTCTGCGCGGCGCCTGCCTTGTAACCTGTACCGGCGTGCTGAAGAACGAACAGGGTGATATTACTGAGCTTCGCTGTACCTGGGACCCGGCATCGATCGGCGGCACCGCGCCCGACGGGCGCAAGGTAAGGGGTACTCTGCACTGGGTTTCGGCCGCGCACGCGGTTCGGGCCGAAGTGAGGCTCTACGACCGTCTGTTCACGAAGGAGGACCCGTACGAGACGGAGGAGGGGAAGGATTTTCTTTCCAATATAAATTCTGATTCACTGAAAATCGTGAAGGGGTATATAGAGCCGTATGTCGCTTCAGCGCTTCCGGGAGACCGCTTCCAGTTCGAGCGCCTGGGCTATTTCTGCGTGGATCCCGAAAGCGGGGAGGGGCGGCTTGTCTTCAACCGAACCATCGCCCTGAAGGATTCGTGGGCCCGGGAGAAGAAAAAAGGATAGGCCGGCCGACGCGGTTTTATGCCGGTAACGAGGCTGTTTTTCCCCGGGTCGCCCGATAAACCCGGCCGTCGTTCCCGGGGTCAACACGGTCAGTCATTCGTGCCGGCTCTTTCCGTGAAAAAAATCATTCCACTGATTGCAATCGTTTGCTGTCTGTTCTGCTTCGCCTGCGGCGGCGACAAATCGCCTGCAGATTCTTCGTACGGGTCGCTCAATCCGCCTTCGTGGCTGATTGGCACGTGGAAGTTTGACGATTATTTGATTACAGCCGCCAAAAGCACGATAAAGGACGGCGCGTTCAACTGGTCTGACTATGGACGGGCGACGAAAATTAAAGAGAAAGTCGAGGGAGACGTTTATCATGTTTCATTCGGCGGCGCCCATCATTCGATGAAAAAGATCGATGGTAGTACGATCGAGTTCGTGAATAACGGGGTAAAATCGACTATAAAAACTGTAAAAAGAAGCGAAGATGGGTGTATAACGCGTGAACGGGAATCGTTGAAATGTTTACGATTTCCTTTTCCCGCGCCGCGCAGGCGGATGGTAGTGGATATACACCCGCCTGAGCAGTTCAATCTTCATGCATAGTAGCTTTTCGACCGAGTCCGCAATCCTGTTGCCTTCCGAGACGCTCAGGTTGCCGTCGATGCCGATGGTGATATTAACCATATAATAAGGGCCGAACCTGTGGGTATGGACGCTTTCAACGCTTTTTACATCCCCCCGGGTCGAGAGGATTTCCCTGATTTTACGGTTCATTTCGGCGCCCGGTACCGTATCCATGAGCTCGGCCGTGGATTCCCTCAAAATGTCAATGCCCGTCTTGGCAACCACGATCGCCACCAGCGCTCCCGCCAGCGGGTCAACCCATGAAAACCCGAAAAGCCCGAGCGTTATTCCGACAGCGACCCCAAGTGAGGCGAAAATATCATTGCGGTGATCCTTCGCGAGCGCCGATACGGCCGTGTTCTGCATGACCCGGCTGACCGCATTGGCGTTGAGCATCAGAAATATTTTCGTAACTATGGTTATGAGCGCCGCGATCAATGTGAAAAACTCCACGGGATTTCTTTCCTTCGTTCCGGACAACATGTCGAAGGTGGAATTGATCGAGTCCCAGAAAATGGCGATACCGGTGGTAATGACGAAGGCCCCGATAATGACGGCCGCGATACTTTCGAGCTGGTGGTGCCCGTAGGGGTGCTCGTTGTCGGCGGGCTGGGCGGACAGCTTTACCAGCAGTTTCACGAAGAGGAAATAGACGACATCCGAGAAGGAGTTGATGCCGTCGGCCAAAAGCGCTTTACTGTGGCCGAATATTCCCGCCGAGATTTTAAGCAGGGCGAGCAGGGCGTTCGCGTACAGTCCGAGGTTGACGACCCGGTTTGACTGCCTCTGGCGTCTGGCGTCAAAAGCCAATTCGGCGGTTTTCAGCAAATCGGTTTCAGTGGTCATGTGTAATTTTATGGATATCCGTTTTCACTGATGCTCCATGATGGAAACACAATCGTGATATCCGTCTCATTATTTACGGCGCCTCGTGTTTCTGCAACCTATAATTGTTTAATGTTTTCCGCTCTAAACCATTAATCAGAGTCGTTGAAAATTATGGGAACACCAGGTTTCCGGATGGTGCACAAGCTTCATTGTGTTGGGATTTACCATATGATTATGAATCAAATTATATTGACATACGTGAAAAATTGCTTTTAACTCGATGGTTGACGGCGTACATTAACGCTGGAGGGGCTTCAATGAAAAGCAGATTTCCCCTGTTAAAGCTTAGCCTGTCGCTCGAATTTTTCGCTTATTCGTTCCCCGTGGTGCTGCTTGCGTATTTTGTCGTAATCGGCGGGAATTATCTGGATAATCTTACACCGTTTATGTTAAGCGCCGGAGCCGGTTCGGCCGCCGCGTTCCTGATTTTCAATATATTGCGATGGGCGGACATGGTGCCTGTTTTCAGGGCTCTGAGAAAACCACATGGGAGAACGACCGAGGATTTCGTAGAGTATAAAAAAAGGCTGCTGAGAAGGCCGATGAGGGAGGCGCTCGCGATACCGATGCGCTATTTTATTGGTGTCGGGGTTGCTTTGTTTTTCATGAACCATCTGGGAGTTTTAAACCGGCCCACCCTGTTTATCATGCCGATTGCCACCCTTATGGTCATTCCGGTAAACATGAGTCTCTTCTATTTTCAGACCGAGGTGGGCCTCGCGCCGTATCTCCAGGATCCCCGGTTATCAGGCGTTTCCATTCCCCCCGGGGGGTACTCGCCGCTCGGAACATTCATCCGGATACTGTGGGTCCTGGTGGCGGTCCTTCTTGTCCCTATGATAATCTTCACGACCTTTCTCTATATGATTACGAACAACATGATTGTTCTGCATAACTTCTTTTTTCATATAGTTTTTATAAGTATTTTCCTGCTTGGGACAGTGCTTGTCAGCGCGTACTATTTCGCGAAATCCACGAAGTTCAATCTCTCCGGCATAAAGGCCGCGCTCAACAGGATGGCGGAGGGACAGCTCAGCGTTCGTTTCGTGCCCATGACCTCGACCGACGAGGCGGGCGAGATGACGGTTGACATCAACAATCTCCAGGTGAAGCTTTTCGGTGTGATTCGGCGCATTCAGGAGTATTCCGATGAGATAATGTCCGCGATAGGCGAGGTTTCGGCCACCACCACATCGTTCGCGGATAACGCGCAGAACCAGGCGGCCTCCACCGAGGAAATAAGCAGTACCCTCGAGGAGGTCGGCGCCGGAATCGAAAACATCGCTGACAACTCTGCCAGCCAGAATGAAAGGCTGGCGGCGCTGCATCTCCTTATGGAAAAGCTTTCCGCCAGTCTTGAGATGGTCGGCGGTAAGCTCGAGGGATATCTCCGTATATCCAATTCAATAGCCTCGAGCGGAAAGGCGGGCGAGGTATCACTCAACAGAATGCGCGAGAGCATGTCCGCGATAAATGACAGGTCGAAAGAGATGATCGCGGTAACCGGTATCATTAACGATATATCGGACAGGATAAACCTCCTTTCCCTCAACGCCGCCATCGAGGCGGCGCGCGCGGGCAACGCGGGAAGGGGATTCGCCGTCGTTGCGGACGAGATTTCGAAACTGGCCGACCAGACGTCTGTGAGCATCAATGAAATCGACCGGTTCATCAAAAAAAACAACGAGGAGATTGAAGGAGGGATGGACGGTGTGAAACAGACGATATCCTCACTCGAAAATATCCTCGCGGGCGTACAATCGATAGGCGGTGGCATGAGCGAGCTGTCCGCGGTGATGAGAGAGCAGTTTGCGCTGAATGAAAAAGTCAATCAGTCCGCCGAAGACGTTCGAAAGCGATCCGAAGAGATAAAGAGCTCGACCGATGAGCAAAGGACCGCTACCGGGGAAATAGTGAAGTCGGTCTCCAGTGTCAATATGCTTACGCAGTCCTATGCCACCGGCGCGGAGGAGATGCTGGCCACAGCGGAAAACACCGCGGCAATAGTCGAGAAGCTAAGGGAAGCGGTCGATTTTTTCTCTCTGGACGAGGGGCGGGCGTAGGGCGGAGAGGGCGGGCGCCGGAGATCATCGCATTTTACTTTTTCCGGTATAGTTCATCGATCTCCGGTTTCACCTTCAGAAACATGTTTATTTCGAAGAGCAATCGTTTGCGGTTTGTACGATTCGAGATTGCCGCGTGAAAGAGGTAATCATGGTGAAAAGAAAGAAAATCATGGCAGCCGCGGGTTGCGCTGTCCTGGCGCTTTCGCTCGTCATCCTGTTGTCCAGACCCGGCGACAGGGGCGGCGGCTATAACGGGTATTATGCCGCGATGAACAATGCGTTGAAAGATTCCGGCACGGCCCAACCGGCGATAGTGCTCGATCTCGACCGGGTCGATTCGAATATCGCCAGGGTGCTGAAGGTCATCGCGCCGCCGCTGGAGTACCGGATCGTCACCAAGTCGCTCCCATCTCCGGACCTTCTCATATACGTCATGCAAAAAGCCCGTACGAAAAAGCTCATGCCCTTCCATCTTTCGCATATGCGTGCAATCCTCGAAGCGGTCGGGCCAGGCCTCGACATGCTTCCCGGCAGGCCGTTTCCCGTGGCGGCCCTTGCCGGTTTCTACGATTCCCTGCCGCCGTCTCTGAAAAAGGAGGCGCTCAAGTCCGTGCAGTGGCTGGTCGATTCGCAGGAACGGCTGGGCGAGTACCGTGCCTTCGCGGAGCGTCGCGGTATTGCGCTTCGCATAAACCTGGAGATAGACGTGGGGCTTCACCGGGGAGGCGCACGATCCAACGAAGAGCTCGGCCGGATGCTGCAAATCATTGCGGACAGTTCGGGACGGCTCGTCTTTTCTGGATTAATGGGCTATGACGGACACGTAGCGCATGTGCCGCTGTATATCGGGTCGAAGGAAAGGGCGATCCGGAAGGAATTTGCGAAGTCGATGGCGCGCTACGAAGAGTTCGTACAATACGGGCGAAAGGCCTATCCGGCGCTTTTCAGGGAAGACCTGACCTTCAACAGCGGCGGCAGTAAGACCTGTGCGCTGTATAACCGAACGCTTCCGGTCAACGACATCGCGGCCGGTTCGTGCCTTGTGATGCCATCGACATTCGATGTGTTCACACTCGCCGAGCACCTCCCGGCGCTTTTTATCGCGGCGCCCGTTCTCAAGATACTCGACGGTTACGGCGTGCCGTTCATCGAGTCGTTTCATTCACTTGTAGAATGGTGGGATCCCAATAAGGCCGTTACTTTATATGTCAGCGGCGGGGGCTGGTCCGAGAGGATTCTCGCCCCTGCCGGTATTTCGGTGAACGCGCTCACCGCGAGCCCTCCGAACGAAAATATGCTTCCAAATCAGAGTATGCTGAACGGTTCGAAGAGGGTCGCCATTAAGACAGGGGACCATGTTTTTTATCATCCCCTTCAAGGGGATGCGGTCATGCAGTTCGACGAGATATACGTAATCAGAAACGGAAAAATAACCGCGGTCTGGAAGCCGTTCACTGCCAGGCTTTAATAAGGCTTTCAACAGGTAAGCGCTCATTTACCGGTAAGCTCGAGGTAGCCGTGCCTCAGATCGGTACCGCTCGCGAACATCCACGCCGTCCAGCCTGAGGCGGAGGCGGTTTTTACGTCCGCTCCTTTTTTTAGAAGATACTCCATTGCGCCCGGCGCCAACCCGAAGATCGAATACATGAGCGGCGTTCGGCCGTCGGGGTCGCGCGCGTCGATCGCGGCGCCGTCGCGAATAAGGCGTTCGAGCATTTCGGTATTGTTGAAATACCCGGCGATCATCAGGGCGGTCCGCCCGTCGGCGTCGACGAAGCCGGCTTTTGCATTGCGCAGTATTTCTCCGGCGGCCTCCGCGTTTTTATATCGTGCGAGGACGCCGATCCTGGCGGACCATTCCTCCATCACGGGCCGGTATATCATTTGTTTATGCCGCGGCAGGGTCGAAATGTGTTTCAGCATCGATTTAATGATTTCGCGAGCCATTTTGTCCGATAGCGACGGTGCGATTCTCCTCAGGGCGGCGCGGCAATAGTATGAGTCTTCCCGCTGCTCGACGAGTATTCTCACGCAGTCCCTTTCAGTCAAAGCGGAAAAGTCGGTCGGAAGGGGGAGCTGCCATGCATCCTCATCGATCCCCGCAAGCTGATACCGTACGCGTGATGACGGGATGATGCCGTCTCCGGCGCTTGAACTGGCGCCGGTCTTTGGAAACAGTCGCCCGATCAATTCGTCCTTTTCGGGTCCGGACACCTCCCGTGCCGATCCCCTATCGCGGTTGAACTCGAAGAGATCGTGCATCATTTCCGCGCCGGCGTCGCTCCATCCCGTATGATAGAGCGCGTATACGGCCGACCCTTTCACCGCCCATCGCGCCCCCCTGACCGATCCGCGCCCTTTGCGGGACGAGGTGGGCCTGAGCGCGGCCAGTCGGACCGGCTTTTTCCCTGTCATATCGAAGGCGTAGATGTGTACCGCGTCGTAATAGATCTTTCCCGGAGTGTACATAAACATGGGTATAATCGTGCTTCCGGGTTCGGAGAGCACGTAATCGCACAGGAAGTAGATGGAGTCGCCGGACCGCACTCCGTCGGAGATTTCTTTGCGGGTCGCTATTTCCTTTGCATGAAGCATTTCGAACGGTGCGCATGCCGATATGATGAGTGCTATGACAAGAATTGCCGCGTTATCGCGACCGCGGCGCTTTGACTCGGGTATACGCTTCTTCATTTCAGGGCCAACGGTTAGTGCGAAAAGTCCGATTGCACATCCTCATTGAATTAGAACATGGCATGGTCCCGGTGTCAACAGTTAAAGCCACCCGTGGTTCCGTTGAAAATGCTTGACAAAAATCACCCGCCGGAAATGTATAATACATCATTGCCCGGTGGTGTAACTGGCAACACGTCTGGCTCTGGACCAGAAATGTCTAGGTTCGAACCCTAGCCGGGCAGCATGAGGGCCCCGTTTATCGACGGGGTTTTTTGTTTTATAAGTATTGCCGGAGCAACGAGGTCAGCGGGACGCGCGCGCACGGAGAATGATGGCGCGCACGAGGCGACCGAAGATCATCCAACGATCACTCCGGATCGTTCCCCTCGAGCGCCGTAACGAGTGATTCCGGCACGAGCGTATCGCGCCTTACAACCTCCGCGCTGGCGGAGCGGCCAGGCAGCTTGCGCGGGTTGCGTTATTCATGTCATTCGTCTATCCAGGGTCGTTGTGGAAATCCTGAAATATTATTATGGAAAAATTCGAATGAAAGTGCATCATATTGTGGTATAATGTGTTGCACAGGGTGAATATTCAGGGACATCTTGATGCATGGCGCAAGTATTTTAACAGGGAGCATCACATGGGAGCGAAATCAGGCGGTTTCTTTTTGGGAAGGTACGTAGACAAAAGTTATCACGTTCAGCAGAAGGCACGGGTGATAATCATCATCTACTTCGCGCTTGTCATCACCCTCACTGCGCTGGCGTATTCGATCGCCGTGATCCAGGGCAGAGGCGTGGATGTCTCGGTTATCGCGATTATCATCGTACAGGTAATATTATTGTGTGCGCTAATTATGACGAAGCGCGGCTACAGCAACGTCGCGTCCCATTTCATGCTGGTACCCATGGTGGCCAGCGTCTGGTTCGTTTGTTATGCGTCGGTCGGCACCCGGGAACTTATTGGCGCGATCGATACTATCATGTATGTCTTTCCTATCATCGCCATCGTCACCATAATAACGGATCGGGCTTCTGTGGTCGTTTATACCGGGGGCAATATCGTGATTCACGTGCTGCTCAATGTCTACTGGATGAACAACGGACTGTTGACGCGCGAACAGGCGGTCGACCTGATCCAGGACGGAGTGCTGGCGATGTTGATGCTCGGTGTCGCCTGTTACACCTTCCTCAATATGAGCATAAAGGCGCACGCGCTCGTTGTGATGTCCGGAAAGGAAACCGAGCGTAATGCCGAAAAGATAAGGAGCATCCTACAGCAGACATCCGGAGTCGCCACACGCCTGGCGGCGTCCACCGAGGAAATGGCGGTGACGACCGCGTCGTTTTCCAACAACGCACAGACGCAGGCGGCCTCGATTGAGGAGATAACCTCAACGGTGGAAGAGGTGACGGCAAGCGGCGAGGGCGTTTATTCAATGGCCCGGCGCCAGGCCGGCCTGGCGGACAAAGCGAAGGGCGACATGGAAGGCCTTTACCAGATAGCCTCGCTGTCGGGGGAGAAGATGAAGGACGCGCTCGGCATACGCGATCTCCTCAACGGAATGGTCGAGAAGTCGCGCAATGATATTCAGAATACGCTGTCAATGATGTCGACGGCGACCTCAAAATTCCAGGGGGTAAAGGAGACGGTTGGAATCATCGAGGACATCTCCGACCAGATTAACCTCCTCTCGCTCAACGCGGCGATCGAGGCCGCCAGGGCAGGGGAGCACGGTCGGGGATTCGCCGTCGTGGCCGATGAGATAGGTAAACTGGCCGACAACACGTCCAACAATCTTAAATCGATAAACATGATGTATGCCTCCAGCAGCGAGGAGATCGGAAAGGCGTATCGACAGCTCGAGGTGTTCATCGCCTCCCTCAATGGCGTCATCGAGCAGATCGCCGAGTTCAGCAAGAGGATCGATGTGGTGGTCGAGCTGACCCGGCAGGACCTTGCGCTCAACAGGACGGTGAGCGGTTCGATCGAAGATGTTCTCGGTGAGTCCGGCAGTATCGTTACCGCGTCCGGCGAGCAGAAATCGGCGCTTGAGGAGATTTCAAAAGGCATTTCATCGATCAACCAGATCACCCAGGAAATGGCGCTTGGATCGCAGGAACTCTCAGATACTGCGCGCGAACTGGCCGTTTCGGCGCAGGAGCTCATGGGACTCTCCGGCGTTGTCAGTGAATCCCCTGAAACCCCGATGTCAGAGGTATGACCGCACGATCTCTACGATGAAAATTCCGAAAACTGAAATTACCGAATATATACACCGCGAGGCCGGGGAGGAGGTCGATTCTCCCGCCTGGCGGTACAGGTCAATGGGAGAAATCCGTCTGCCGGTGTCCCGTGGAGAAGTTCTCTGTGTACTCGCGTTTTCGAAAACGGGGAGCGCGTGCTGCGGGGCGGGAGAGGTGCGCTATTTCATGGTGCCCGGCCGCATCCTCACGTGGAAGAACGGATGCACCGCCGAGGGGCGGCCGACCAGCCGTGTAGAGGCGGTCATCGACGGGTGCGAGATGGATGAAATCAGATTCGCACTTGGGGCACGGTTTCCGGGTTGCCAGGTCTGTTTCTGACCGGTTGAAAAGGGAATGGGAGGAAGGGAGGCGCCGGGGATATCCGGGGAGAGACATCCCGGGGCACGCATGATCGTTTCCAGCCGCTATTCAAACGACTCGGTGCCGGCGAACTGGCGGCATTATGGTTTCAATGAGGTGCCTGTGAAGACATTCAGTTACGAAAACGTCGTCGAGGTGCTCAGAAAGCTGGTGATATAATAATTCGAGGAGAATAAGCCATGACGATCAAGCTTCCAGCGCCGGATCTCGCGGGTAAGATGACACTGGAACAGGTAATTCGAGCGAGAAGATCGGTCAGGAGTTACAGCGATTCGGTGTTGTCGATGGCGGCGCTTTCTCAGGTATTATGGGCAGCGCAGGGGGTCAGCGGTGGCGGGGGTCTACGGACGATCCCATCTGCCGGGGGATTGTACCCGCTTGAGATATACTGTGTGGCCGGTGCCGTCGATGGCCTGCCCGCCGGCGTATACCGATATGCAACGTTCGGCCACGAGCTTGTGCGTGTTGTCGGGGGAGAATCGCGCAAGTCGCTGACCGCGGCGGCGCTGGGACAGAAATCTGTGCTCAACGGCGCCGCGTCGATAATAATAGCCGCGGTGTTCGAGCGTTCCACCGGAAAATATTCCCGGCGCGGAATTCAGTACGCCACAATGGAAGCCGGGCACGCCGCTCAGAATATATGCCTGCAGGTTGTGGCGCTCGGACTGGGGACGGTCGTCATCGGCGCCTTTCAGGACGACAAGGTAAAATATGCTGTCAGGATGCGCGAAAACGAGACACCGCTCTATATAATGCCGATCGGTGTGGTCTGAAAGAACATATGCTCCAGTCGACGCGAAAGCTCCTTGGAAAACGCGGCTGGCGCCTTGACCGCGCGGCGCATAATCACCTTTATTTTGTATATTACCACCCCTACGTCAGGACGCTGTATCATCTCTTTCGAATCCCGGCGGCCCGCTTGGCGTGGATGCGGCCCATAAGAATAATTATCGGGATGGCATTCGATCGATACCACGCCAAGTTTTTATCCGGAAGCGATGCGCGAAAGATCCTTACGCTCAATGAGGATTTAAGGACCTGGGTGGAGCGCCTGGGAAAAAAATACAATGCCGGGAAGATTTTTCAGGAGGAGGCGCTTTCAATCGTCGAAAGGTTCAGGGGTATGGGTTATGTAACGCAGGCCTTCTTCAAGGTGGCGACCGGCGGCTCGACCGGCGCCGTCTGCAACTGTCATCCGGACACCTGTGTGAGTCTGAAGGCGACTGGTTCCCCGTGCCGGTTCGAACCCGGCCTCTCGATGGCGGCCGATGCCGGATACGGGGCGAGCCGCATTGCGGCGAAGTGCAGGTTATGCGGAGGGTGCGCAAAGGTCTGCCGTTTCGGGGCGATTCGTAATCCGCGAAACCTTGTTGAAATAGCGGACTCGGGCAAGAGGAAAGACCTGTAATGGAGACCTTTACACTGGTGGCGGTTTGCGCCTTCGGTCTCGAATCGGTGGTGGCGGGTGAATTGAGGGGCCTGGGATACGCCGATCTTAAAACCGGGGACGGACGGGTATATTTCAGGGGAGACGAGCGGGACATCGTCCGGTGCAATCTGTGGCTGAGATCGGCCGATCGGGTCCAGATACGCATGGCGGAATTCGACGCCGCCGATTTCGGCGCGCTTTTCGATGGGGCGTATTTGATCGAATGGGAGAGACTCATCCCCGAGAACGGCAAAATGCACATCGAGGCGCGATCGGTCAAATCAAAGCTCTCGAGCCTGCCGGCCTGCCAATCCATCATAAAGAAGGCGGTGGTAAAGGCGATGTCGAGAAAATACCGGCGCGAACGTTTCGAGGAGGACGGTCCGGTTTTCACGATCGAACTTTCCCTTTCATCCGACCGGGCCATTATTACGCTCGACACCAGCGGCCACGGGCTTAACAAGCGGGGATACCGCAAGGGCAAAGGGGAGGCCCCCCTGCGCGAAACACTGGCCGCGGCGCTGGTCCTGCTTAGCCGCTGGGACGTATCGCGACCCTTCGCGGATCCGCTGTGCGGTTCGGGGACCATTCCCATCGAGGCTGCCCTCATCGGCGCCAATATCGCGCCGGGGCTGGGGCGCGAGTTCGCGTCGGAGCGCTGGCCCTTCATGGAGAAAAACATGTGGGCCGAGGCGCGCGAAGAGGCGCGTGCGTCGATTCGCAGGGCGGATTTTTCAATATACGCATCGGACATCGATACCGGCGTATTCAGGAAGGCCCGCGAGAACGCCGAAGCCGCGGGCGTGGCGGAGCGGATCATTTTCGAAAAGAAAAAACTGGAGGAGTTCAGCTCCAAAAAACCATACGGCTGTATCGTCTGCAATCCCCCGTATGGCGAACGCATAGGAGAAGACGATGAGGTCGCGGCGCTCTACCGGCGGATGGGCCGGGTTTTCGGCGCTCTCGACTCGTGGTCGGTCTTCGTCCTTACCGCGCACCCCGATTTCGAAAAATACTACGGACGAAAGGCTGACAAAAACCGGAAGCTCTACAACGCGAAGATCAAATGTTACCTCCATCAGTATTTCGGTCCGCTCCCTCGTATAAACGACTCCAGGAGGGGAAACGATCGGGACACACTCGACGCATGATACGGCCTTTCGGCCCCGCAGGCGCATAAATCCATTATCTGTTGACATGTACGATTTCGCACGGCGTTCTGGTGAAGACCGGGGAAGCGGATACATCGTCGGTATTGATACGCCCAGGCCTCCTGATAACGCCCGCTGAGGCCAGCGGGATAATCGAGGCGATGAAAAAGGCCGCGGGGGATATTTAGCCTTCCCGGGTGGGGCCGATATGCATTGCCGCATTTGCCGAAAAAGAGAATCCGGCCGGTTCAGTAATTGCGCTTCATCTGAACGAGCGTTCCCCGTTCCATTCTGACCCGGTATTCGATTCCCATGGGGTAGATGATCAGCGTGCCGTCGCCGTGCTCGAGGTCTTCTTCCCAGTTCCCGGTGTATTTGTTGCCGTCGGGGAAAAGGCAGGTGCCGTTTCCGTGGCGTTTGCCGTCCTTCCAGTCTCCGCGGTATTTCTCACCGTCGGGAAGCACACAGGTCCCAAAGCCGTTCTGGCGGTCGTTGTCCCATTCGCCGTGGTATGTGCGGCCGTCGGGAAAGATGAGCGAACCGTAACCGTGGCGAATGTCATTTCTCCACTCACCGGTGTACCTCATACCGTCGGAGCCGATAAAGGTACCGTTTCCGTGGCGCATGTTTTTTTTCCAGCTGCCGGAATATCGGCTCCCGTCGGCATAAACGCAGCTACCCTCTCCCTGCCATTCACCTTCTTCCCAGTTACCGGAGTATTTCCGGTTATTGGGATAAATGATTGTTCCCTGGCCGTGCATCAGGCCGTTTTTCCAGCTCCCCTCATACCGGGACCCATCGGGATACACGCATGCACCCTCGCCGTCGGGCAGACCGTTTTTCCATTCGCCGGCGTATCGGCGTCCATCCTCGAAGACATGGCTTCCCGTACCGCTTATACAGTTTCCGTCACAAGCGGCATGGAGTGTCTGCGAAGCGGCTGCAAGCGACAGCGCCGCAAGGATAAGCATGATCAGGCGTTTCATATTGCCGCACTCCAATGCCCTTTATAGCACAAAATATTGACCATGCTGGTGAAAAACGCAAGCATTTTGTAAGGGAAACACTGACATACAGATGGCGGGGTTTTTGACAAATATTTAGGATCAGGCGGACGCCATTGAATCGGATGGGCATACTATCACCCGGGCCTCCCCGCTTTTTCCGGTCACTATCAGGCGATAATCCACGGTGTTCCAGAAATGGCAACAGACGGTGTTGTCGTCAATTTCACCGTCGTAAAATTTGCACTGTCTGCAATCGCTCAGCTTCATCGGTGTCGGGTTCCGAACACGGTCTGGTCATGCATGGATATGGATCGGCAGGCGCGGCTGCCCTCCGCGCCGCCTTAACAAGTTAAACCGGCCTGTCCGTTCCGGCGCCGTCGGGAGAAGGGACCGTAACGGCTGAGACTCTACGATAAAGGTGGAAGAGCGCGATACCGTAGTAGATGATGGTGCGATGCGCACACTTGATTGTATTGGCGCGATCACGGATTAACGCAAATAATTTTCCAACGGACGGCCCGTCAATCCGCGCTTAACATTCAGTTCATCTCCTCCAGCAGCGAGACTGCGTCGCGAACGAACATGGTACACCGTTTTTCGAACAGGCCGGTATCGCGGGCGTGCAGAAGCCCCTCGGACGTGGAAATATCGACACCGATCAATTCCCGGCAGATGGTGGAACCGTGTATTCGTGAGAAATCAGCGGCGAACTCGCGCGCTCTTGCGTACGTCAGTTCCTTGGCCGTTTCGTCATCGGCGAGGTATTTGCCGTGCCGGAGTCCCAGCACCATGAAGGCCCCGGTGACCGCTCCGCAGACCCCCTGGGTGCGCGCGATGCCGGCCCCGAAGGCACAGGCGATCTTGAGGGCGGCCTCTTCCTTCAGTCCGAATTCGGCGGCGAAAGCGGCGAATACGGACTGCGAGCAGTTGAAATGGTCGGAAAAAAGCCCGAGAGCCTTCCGCTTTTTATCCATCCGGTGGTCTCCGTATTGCTATTAGACGATGGTACGCCGTCGCGAATCTGCTAACGTTTCATGGCATCGACTATTTTCTCGATGTGAATCCGGGCCGTATTGAAAAACGGCAAGCCGCCGGGTCCGGTCGGGTCTGCGTATAAAAGCGGCAGCTCGGTGCATCCCAGGACAACGCCCTCGACGCCGTGGTCGCGGCGCATTCGGTTGATGATCGCATCGAATCCTGCCAGGGTTTCAGTCTTCACAATGCCGAATTCGAGTTCGTCGAAAATCCGTTGATGTACATAGGCCTGTTCGTCCGAACTCGGAACATGGAGATGGATACCCTCGCGCTCGAACGCCGTCCGATAGAAATCATTGCGCATCGTGAACCCCGTTCCCAGAAGGGCCGCGTGTTTGATGCCGGAGGATGCCGCCCGTGCCGTGGTCGCTTCAACTATGCTAATGAGTGGCAGGGGGGTGCGCTCCCGGAGCTCCGCGAAGACCACATGCGGGGTGTTGGAGGCTATGGCGCCGAAATCCGCGCCGGCGGCCCGGAGCCTCGAGGCGGCGTCCAGAAGGTATCCGAGCAGTCCGGCCATGTCGGCGGCCTCGATTATTGCGAGCATCCTGGTCATGTTGACGCTCGCGATGATTATTTCGGGATACCCGTCCGGATCGTATTTCTCGCGGCAGAGGCTGATGATGGAGCGGTAGTAGTCTATCGTCGACTCGGGACCGATGCCCCCGATAATTCCCGGTGTTTTCATGCCATCGATTCCTTCTGATTGCAGCATCGCATCCCGCTTTGTTAAAATTCAACCGTATTTTTATGATAAAATAAAATCAGTGCGTCTAACAGAATGCGGGAGCGTCGATAAAGGATGTGGGCGCGGACTGAATCAGTACATCATCATGGGCATGCCGATCACGCCAATATCGATTATAAAATGGCAGATTATGCAGGGAATAATGCTCCCGGTCTTTTCAAAAACAAGGCCGAGGACCATCCCATATATAAAACTCAGAACAAAGAACACGGGCCCCCCGATCGCGAGGTGGATGGTGGAATAGAGGGCCGATTGCGCAGCGATGGCCTGTATAACGCCGAGCTTAGATTCCCTCAGCAGCCTGTAGAGCGCCAGCCGAAAAAAGACCTCCTCGGCGAAGGAATTGAGCAGGCTGATGACGATTACCGGCGGCCAGAACGTCGCACCCCGCAGGGAATAATTTGTCGTTCCCAGGAGAATAACCGTATAGGCAAGGCTTCCGATGAGGCCGAAAAGAAACCACGGATTTACCAGTTTTTTGTAATCGAGCCGGAAAGCGGAAGTAAATGACATCCCGAGAATCATCATGAACAGAAGGCCCGCGATCTCGAGGAAGAATACCGGCAGGTATGAGGGTATCCTTCTCCAGGCATCGATGACGCTTTCTACGGGGAAGAGCGGCCATGTAACGAGTCCGCCCCTCACCAAGAGCGCGATAACGATGAAAAAGAAAGCGAAATAAACGACAATACCGCATGCGGCTATGCGCGTGCCGTACAGTGGTTTATCGGATTCGGGGAGGTTTGCATAACGGTTTCGTAGAGCCGTTGCGGCCAGTATGATCGAGCCGATCGCCACAAATACGATCATGACGATCTGGGCCTGGGTTAGTCCCCATGCGGCGACGGACTCTGTGCGGATGAACTCGACCAGAAAGCGCGCGTCACCGTAAAGAATGAGATAAAGCGCGGTAACCTTTCCCCCCTCGGACATGCGCGCCGGCGAGCCGGGGGAGTAAATGCGGCCGTGCATTTTGCGAAGAACGAGAAATATGCCCAGGTTGTACGCCATGTCGTACAGCGGGACCGGATTATAAAAATCGAAAGAAAACCCTAAGATGGAGAACCCTATCGGCCCGCCCCAGCAGCAACCGACGAGAAAACAGGCGACCCTTCCGATGGCATTGGACAGCGGAATGTACAGGAAGAACGCGTCGGAAACGTCCCAGAAACGGAAGCGCATGACGAAAAGAAGCGCGCTTATCAGCACAGTGGGAAGCACGAGACTGGCGTGAAAAGTGTGATAGCTCTGTGAGCTCACAATATCGGAGAAGAGCGAAAAGCTCCAGAACTCGCTCGGATGATGGAAGATGTTCGCGGCACGGGAGCTGACAAACCCCGCCGGAAGTATAAAGAATGCGATGATGAGAAAGAAGCGCCGTACCCGCCCTTTGCCATAGCCCAGATCGCCGATTTTCCGGTAGACCAGAAAGAGTCCGATGGCGACTGCCAGCACAACGAAGCCGTTGTAGATCGAGTTTGTCAGCGTGACGAACAACCCCGGATCAACGTTGTACTTCAGTAAAAAGTGGGAGACCATTGATTTACCCGCTCAAGTAAAATAATGCCGAAGGCATTCAGTTGAGGCGTGCCAGTCCCTGTCGTGCACCATCGTGTGCCGGATCAAACCGAAGCGCCTGCCGGTAGCGACGGTCGGCGGCGAATCGGTCTCCCTCGGCCTCATGGATCAGTCCCAGTTCGAAATGGATCTCGCCGTCGAAAGGTGTGAGTTCCAGGGCCCTGTTGAAACTTCGCTTTGCATCGGTGATACGGTACTGAAACTTGCGAGTCATCCCAAGCGCGTAGTGCAACTCCGCGGCATCCGGATTTCTCCGCAATCCTCTCATGAACTCTTTTGCCGCCGCGTCAAGGTCGCCCTTTCTGAGATATATCCAGCCGAGATGGTAATGAGCCGCCAGGCCCTTGCCGCCCGATGCGATCGCCTTTTTAAAATAATCGGAGGCCTCGTCAAACCTTCCCATCTTAAGATATGCCTCGCCAAGCAGGGCCAGGGCCTCGCCGGAACTCGGTTCCATCTCCAGCGCGTTCTTTAATACGGCGACCATTTTCGTGTACGCGCCTTCGCGCAGGAGATCCCGCGCATTGGAGACAAGTGAGTCGTGCGACGGCGGTCCCTCCGCCGGGTTTATTTCCGCGGGCGCCATCGAGATGCCGTCGCTTCGGGTGGAAATGCCGGGATAATCCGGTACGATCGCAAGGGCCTTTTTAATTTCGTGCGTGTAGCCCGGGTTCCCCGCGCTGTTCATCGCCATGGCGGTAAGAACGTGGCCGGTGGCCCTGCCCATCCTCTCGATATCGCCATGAAGCCGTTCAATACGACCGCCGTCAGGAAGGAGAGACGTTGCCGATTTTCTGTACAGCCTGATCAGCGAGAGGGTGTTGGTCAGATCGTGCATGGTGGTGCGCGAAACGGCGAATTCCAGGTATGGATCGTTCTCCGTGTGGAGCCTGCCGCGCGGTTCCATTTCGTCGATAGCGGCCTGGTCGAACTTGAAGATGTCGAGGAATGCCGACGGTGAAGAGTAGCCGATCTCCACAAGGTCCCTCCGTGCGTAACGCTCGAACCGGTCAAGAAACGTACGCGGATTTACACTGAAGGGCGCGTCCGAACCGGCGATGAGCGCGTGCTGGTTGTCGTGGCTGGTCGCGAACCAGAAACTCACATAAGGGAATTCCGCGCGGAAGGTTTTGAGAAGCGACGTGAAGCTTGAAAGGTCCATGTCCACCGGCATCCACGATGTCATTATTCCGCCGGGCTTAAGACGTTTCTTCGCCGCGCGGAAATATTCCCGGGTGTAGAGGCCCGAGTTCCCCGCGTAGTACGGCCAGATGGAATCGTTCATAATGACGTCGTAACGCTCCCCGGTCAGCCGAAAATAATTCGCGCCATCCATGATCACCGGTCGAAATTTAGGGTGTCGCACCACGCCGCCGTTGATGTCGCTGAAATAACGGTCGGAGGTCTCGATTACGGATGAGCTTATCTCAACCACGTCGAGTCGCTCAATGTCGTATGACGTGACGATGCGCGAGGTCTCGCCGCTGCCGAAACCAACCTGGCAGATCAGCCGCGGTACCGGATGCAGGAGCATCGGGATATGTGCCTGAAGCTTCTGTGTCGTGCGCAGCGTGTACGCCGTGCCGGCGACATTGATCGAACCGGTCGAGATGACGCGATGCCCGCTCGCAAAGTGATGCACGGTGGTGATGCCTTCGATTCCCTCATGCGCGTAATCGATCACCGAGGTGCGGTCGTGCATCGCCTCGCCCATATTGTAATATCGGAAAAGATAGTCGCCCGGCAGGATGAGAAACGCGGCGATGACCGCGGGCCATGGCGCGAATGCTCCCCACACGGAGAAACGCGCCGGTCCGGCCGAATCGGCGGGATTCTTTGGTTTGGATTCCGCTCCCGCTGAAAGCACAAGGGCAAGCGTCGCGATACCGCAGCTGATGAACACCATGATCAGCATGGAGACCTGTGTACCCGCCAGGGCCACCAGGAAAAAACCAGTGACGACACAACCCAGGATGGACCCGACGGTGCTTACGGCATAGAGCGACCCGAAGGACTCACCAATATGCGAAATTTGCCTGGTAAAAACCGCGACAGCCGCCGGGAAGGCGATCCCGATAAGGAGGGTGGGGAGGGCCATCACAATGATCGACGGCAGGAGATTCGTTAGCAGTACATTCCCCGCCCAGGTTACCCCCGTGGTATAGGGTTCGATTGGCATCCGGGCAAAAGAGCCGAAAGCCAGAAGCGAGAGGAATACTGAAACGGCGACTCCCCATTGTAATAGTCCCCAGAATTTCAGGTAGTTCTTAATGCCGAAACGACGTTCAACGAGCGCGAAAATGAGACTGCCGAGCCCGATTCCAAGGAGGAAGGTAGTCAGCATGATCGAGAAGGCGTACACGGTCGTCTTGAGCATGAATACGAGCAGGCGAGTCCAGAGAATCTCGCATGAGAGCGATACGAAACCGGCCCCCGCCACGAGTGCAAGGAATACGCGCATACGGGCGGCCGAAAAGGTGGCGGTATCATTGCGCGTGGAAGTGAGTTTTACGGTTTCATCCTGTTTTTCGACCGGTATCAAACGGGCGGCAAGAAAAACACAGGCGGCGATGATGATATTTATCAGGGCTGCGATAAAAACCGATTCCCGTACTCCAAACACCCTGATAAGATAGAAACCTGTCACAAGGCAGCCTGCCGCCGCGCCCAGGGTGTTAAGGCCGTAAAGGATGCCCGCCCCTGTGCCCACCTGTTCCATCCGCCGGATAAAGAAGCGCGCGATAACCGGAAGCGTGCCCCCCATCAGAAGCGTGGGGATGAAAACCAGCACAAATGACAGGGCAAAACGCACCGCCGTGAGGAGCGTATCGGAGAAATTGAGAGTGTTGTAGAAGAAACCATATACGGGATTGAGCAGGGGCACGGTTAGCGTTATCAGCACCGCGAACAGCGCGATACCGGCCTCGAGCATTGCATAAACAACCAACTGCCGTCTTCGCGTATCGATCAGTTTGCCGAAAAGGCGGCTTCCCAGCGCCAGCCCCGCCATGAACGCCGACAGCACCGCGGTCACCGAATAGGTGGTGTTGCCGAATACGCCGGTGAACAGCCGCACCCACGCGACCTCGTAAACCAGGCAGGTGAAACCTGAAAGGAAAAACAGTATAAAGAGAGGGAGGGTGATGGCGCCGGAGGCCCGGAGCCCCCTCCCTGGGGAAGATTTTCGAGACACTGTTACAGCTTCCCTTCTTTTTCAAGCGTGCGGAGTTCGTCGACGGTTACGAAGTCCTTACCGAGCAGCTTCTTCGCCTTCTGTACCTTGCGGTCGAGCTCGGGATCGTCGATTACCTGGTGCTTTTTGAGCTTCAAATCATCGTCGCTGACCGGAATCGTGAGGTAAATGGTCGCGTTTACGGACGTGCCGCCCTGGGTGCTTCCTTTCAGCTTGATGGTCACGTTGCAGGTCGATTTCGGCATCATTCCGCCGGCAAGTGTCAGGGTTGCGTTCGCCACGGCATTCCTCGCAATACTGGTCTGGGAAAGCAGCGCTCCGGCACCATAGGCCCGGGTTTCGGCGGGGCGTTCTCCATCGCATGAAACGTATTCAACCTCGGCATCGCCAAGAGAGAGCGATTCGTTATGAATGTTTTTCATGTTGACGTCGACCGTGTACGCCCCGTCTTTCATTACGGGGAACCTGTTATACACGATTGGGATGGTGGCGGCACCCATCTGGGAGGAAATCCACTGGATGTTCGGAAAATCTATCGTTGTGCGCGCTGTAGCGCTCGTGTTTTTCTCGTCGGTGACGGTTACCTTGACCGTGAACGTCGAGTGGAAGCGTTTCTGGTCGCGCGCGAAATAGTTATGGGTTGCATAGCCGGTATCGGTTTTTTTTGTGGAGCCGTCCCCGAAATCCCACGCGAAACGGGTCTTGCCGCTGAAACCCTCCAGCTTGATCACCTCGAACTCTCCTTCTTCGGGGCGCATCGGGTGCGGGCTCGCTTTGAGGTATACAAGCGGCCTGTCGGGACATTTGACCACGTTTACCGTGACAGTTTTGGTGTCGATGCGCTTGTAGTCGCGCACCGTCACAACAATATCCTGCGTCCCTTCGCCGTAGTATTTTAATATAACCGGATTGCCCACCTTCTCGGCGACCTTGAAGATGAGGTCTTTGTCATGACCGTCGGGATCGCGCGCGTCAACCCTTACCTCGAAATCGTCGCCGGAGCATACGGTCTCTTTTTCGAGATGAATCTTTTTAATGAATTCCTTGCGCTCTACCTCGAAAGTTCCGACTTTGGAAGGGTCGATCTCGGACTCGCCGGCCGATGACGAAAATAGATTCATATAGAAATTCATCGCAGAGGCCGGATCCTTCTCGGCAAGCGAGCTTTCTTTTTGTTCGCCTCCGCGCAGTACAATAATAAGACCGATCAGCGCGACCGACCCAACGACGAGCAGTGTCCATTTATGTTTTTTAATGAAATCCATGCCGCATTCTCCATGTGAGGAATTTTCCCGGGGAGTCTGAAATGAAGCCTCCCGGGAAAAGGGAAAGCGGCCTCCCATTCCTGAATGGAAGGCCGCCGAACCGTTACGAAGCGTGCCTTCGTGTTACGAAACGCAAAGCACCGGCGTATTACCTGTAGTAGCCGTCAATGAACATCAGGCCCTCGACCGCGCCATAGTACGACGAGTCGGCGGTCTGGGCTCCGGGATAGTAACCGGCCGGGTTACGGTAATTGGCAAGCAACAGATTGTCCGGCGCGGGCGCGACCGAAGTCAGATAGCCCGTGGGCCCGTTGAGCCTTGTTCGCCAGTAGCTGCTGGTGTCCGTTGCCCTGTCGAACCCGAAGGTGTTGACCACCTGGTTGGCCATATTGGCAGCGCATCCGGTGCCGCAGAAAAGCTTTCCGCACCATCCAAGCTCTTCAAGAGCCGCCGAGCGAACACCATTGTAAAGCTGCAGTGCGGCGTCATAGACGGTCTGAGAGCTGTGGTACGGCAGATTCATTTGTTTGCCCGAGAAATAGTTGGCGAACCAGTTGGTGCCCGAGCAGTGGCCGCCGCGTCCCTTTACCCTCACGTTGCTGTTGTCCATCTGGAAAAAGTTGGCGTACCCATAGGGGCGATAGTACGCGTCCATATACGCCATCTTGTCCGCGACCGCGTTGAGAAGCGGTCTGTACGAGCTCTCAAGGGCGGCGGTGGGTTTTAATACCACTCCGCCTCCGGCGGTAAAGTTTCGGGTGACGTTATACGTCGTGTTGATGTCCTCGGTGAGAATGCCGGGCATACCATTGCTCAGTGGGTCGGACTTCAGCGTGGTCGGACATCCTATCCAGGTCTTGTTGTATGCCGGGAAATTCATGGTGTTGTGACGGATATTGTATCCGTTGTTCACCAGCATTCCCGAGTGGCTCCAGTACGAATTGAGAACAATGAAGAGACCGCTCAACGGTCCAGGCCCGTTAGGCGAGAGCACCACGTCGCCCTTTAATGCGTTGATTCTCGTCGGAACGTAAACGGCGCCGTAAACAGTGCTCGCGAATACCAGTATAATGCAAATCGCGAGCAGCTTGCAAAACTTCCTCATACCTCCTCCTTTTATTTGTTATTGGACACCCCATTCCCATCGCGTCCGTTCTGAGAAGCGGCGACGGGCAATTGATCGTCTATATGTGAACACATGTTGATAATAAGTCAAGATACTTATGTGATTATATTGCAAAAAATTGACAACAGGCCCATTTTCAAAAACACGAATCAGCCACCGTCATCATTTATTTTAATAAAAGAGGCCGAGGATGAGAAGAGATTTAGTTTATTTGACGGCGTGTACATTACTTTAGAAAATATTTTACGATTTCGCGGAAGGATGTTAAACAACAAGTTTTTCCTGAAGATAACGCACGGTATCAGGGATAAAAAACGGCCTTCCATGTCGAATGGAAGGCCACCGGCCGCCAGAAGCATGCGGCCGTTACGGTATACGGCGAAAAATCAGATCATCTGTAGTAGCCGTCAATAAACTGCAGCGTCTCAACCGCACCGTAGTACGAAGAATCCGCGGTATTGACTCCCACGTTGTAGCCGAGAGGATTCGTGTAATTGGCCAGTAGCAGATTGTCCGGCGCCGGGGCGACCGAAGTCATATAGCCCGTGGGCCCGTTGAGCCTGGTGCGCCAGTAATTGGTGGTGTCCGTGGCCCTGTCGAATCCGAAGGTGTTGCAGACCTGATTGGCCATCCTGTCCGCGCATCCGGTTCCGCAGAAGAGCTTGCCGCACCATCCCAACTCCTCGAGTACCGCCGCGCGAACGCCGTTATACAGCTGCAGCGATGCGTCGTAGATCGTCTGGGAATTGTGGAAGGGCAGGTTCATCTGTTTGCCCGAGAAATAGTTGGCGAACCAGTTACTGCCCGAGCAGTGGCCGCCGCGTCCCTTAACCCTCACGTTGCTGTTATCCATCTGGTAAAAGTTGGCATAACCGTGAGGGCGATAGTACGCGTCCATGTACGCCATCTTGTCCGCGACCGTGTTGAGCAGGGGTCTGTACGAGCTTTCCAGGGCCGCCGTGGGCTTAAGTACGGCGCCGCCCGACGCGGTAAAGTTATACGTGGCATTGTACGCCGTGTTGATGTCTTCCGTGAGCATGCCGGGAACGCCGTTGCTCAGCGGATCGGACTTAAGCTGCGTCGGGCAACCTATCCAGGTCTTGTCGTAGGCGGGGAAATTCATGGTGTTATGTCGGATGTTGTACCCGTCGTTCACCAGCATTCCCGAATGACTCCAGTAGCAACGGAGAACCTGGAAGAGCCCGCCCAGGGGCCCCGATCCGCTGTTTGGCGAAAGGATGACGTCTCCCTTGAGCCCGTTTATCCTTGTGGGCACATAGACGGCGCCGTAAACCGTGCTCGCGAATACGAGTATTATACATACCGCGAGCAGTTTGTAAAACTTCCTCATACCTCCTCCTTTTGTATTTAATTGGAAGACCTCTTGCCCGCCGCGATTCCATTATGAACCGATGACAGGTAATTAACCGCTGATTGAAAACATACAACGCATTTTAGTCAAGCGGGAAAAGGTTATGTCCCAAAAAAAATGAGCAGTCGCTCAGTATCCGGAGAGGGTTGCGGGCTGCCGGGCGGCAGCCAATTTTCTTTTCATAGGCAATGCCGCCGTATAGAATATCTGAAGCGTTTTAATTAAAGTATCTGAAGGCTTTCACAATGGCGGAGCCGTTCTCCGTAAAAAATGGTTTGACGATGCCGTCATCGTCATACTACATACCAGCGAATCGCGGCGATTACATCGGAATAAACCCATGCAGACAAACAGCGGTTACGTAAATCCTGTTCATCAAACAGTAGGTGAAAATGAAAAAGACTACGGCTCTGGTGTTTTTTATGGCGGTGGTGATGGTGTCGTGCAAGTGGGACAGTGACGTTATCGTCAGCTTTAAGGGCGGCGGTGTTACGCGCGGCGAATTCATTCAATGGCTAAAGGACCGCGGGCTTACCGGAGAGGAGTCCACAAAAAAACGCGACATGATGATCGGGGAGCTCCAGATGCTCGCCATAAACAGTATTGCCCTGCGCGAGGCCAAACGGGTAAACCACGAGAAAAGCGAGCGCTTTTCGTTTCTTATATCCGATATTTCCGACCGTTATCTCGCCTCCTTTCTGATGGAAAAAATATTGAAAGAAAAAGGTTACAAAGAAAAAGCCCTTAAAATCCGGCAGATACTCATGCCGGTCGAAAGCGCGTCCGATGCAGGAGCCGCCATTTCGAAGGCCCGTGAGGCGATAGCGGAGCTCGACAGGGGGGCAAGCTTCCGGGATATGGTATCAAAATATTCCATGCATCCCAGCAGAAATCAGGGCGGTGACATCGGCTATCTGGTGCGCGTACAGATGCCGCCCGCGTATGCAAATGCCGCGTTTGCCCTTAAAAAGGGCGAATATACGAAAGAGCCGCTCCATCTTACGGATCTTAAATCCGTATGTATAATCCTTGTGGAGGACGAGAAGGAAATCACACCGAAGACCATCGAGAAGATAGTCCGCGACGATGGCCAGCGGGCGCATCTCGGGGATATCCTGAACGCGAGGCTTAAAAGCGAATATGTGCACGGGCTCATGCAGGAGAGCGGCGCCGTCTTTAATGAGCAGGCGGTCAGGTCAAAAGCGCCGGGAACGGTTATTTTTTCGATCGGGGATATTAAGTTTACGGCGGGAGATCTGTCGGCGCGAATGCTCAGGATGCGCCAGATAATGAACGAAGGCCCCGGCGCCGGGGACACCGCGTCACGCGAAAGCATCGCGCGCGAATACTTCAGCGACCGGCTCCTGGTGATGGACGCGAAGAAAAAAGGCCTGGATCGCGACCCCGAATACCTTAAAAGGGTCAAGGAGGCGCGCGAGTCCTACCTCGCGGGAGATTATATCGAGTACGCGAGCTCGGGGAACATCGAGGTCACGCCGGCGGAGGTACGCAAGGAGTACGAGTTATTCAAGGACGGGCGTTATTCCTCGATGGTTACGGTAAATGGGAAAAAGGAGCGCCGGGTGATGCCGTTTGCCGAAGTCAGCGAAGAGATCGAGCGCGGCCTGCGGATGCAGAAACGGCTTATGGGCAGGGACGCCTGGATGAAGCGGATGATGGAGGAGTACGACGTACGCATCGCCGACGAGATGCTGGGCAAGAAGGGCTGAGCGGCGGAAGAAGCGCGTGCTGCCAGACTCCCGGCACGAGCCGGCCGTGCTTCATGGCGTATTCGGCATAGCCTTCAATATCGGATAGCATCCTCTCCTCGATGCGGATCCGCAGGATGATCGAGGGTACCAGCGCGAGAAGCAGTACGCGCAACGCGGGTATACTCGAAAAATACAGGGTAGTGCCCGGGTGCGCGATTATCATGCCGGCGTATGCCGGATGACGCACAAACCGGTAGGGGCCGGAGTCGACCACCTGGTGCCCGTCTATTGGGCGCACAAGATGAGAATAGTGCTCTCCGAGTGAATGGACCGCCCAAAGCCTGCAACCGACTCCCGCGATGAAAAGCGGTGATCCGACCACATGGTGAGAGCCGAAGCGGGGCAGGGCCGGTTTGAACCACTGGGCGGGCAGAATGGTCATCGGGCGACTCGCTGCGTAGTACTCGCGCGTTCCCGGACCGGCCGCGTGCTGTTTTTCATTCGAGTCGCGCCGGGCAATCCGCGTTTCAGCGAGAATCCACAATAAATATAACACAGTCATGGCCACATAGAGACCTGTCGAACCGGCCGACCGGTGGTTTTCGGACGATAAAATCAGCCTGAGCGTTAGAATGATGATGCCCGTCGCAAGCAAGAGGGGCATGGCCAGGGCCAGATATCTCTTCATATGACCAACCTTCCCTTGTACTGCGAAACGTTTGCCAGTCTTGCCGCAGCCTGCAGGATACCCGAAGCCGGAATGAATACCGCACCGCCGAGCGTCAGCGTTGTCGGAATCACGCCGAAACGCGCGAGCGACGACGATTTCGCGAATGCCAGAATCGCCATGCCGAGCAGAAAACCGGGCATGATGCGAAGAATGAATTCGAGAGTGATGCCGATGGTTTCCATGCACCGACCTCCGATTGCCGTACGTGAATAAAATAACGCCGGCGAGTTTAGCCCGTCCACGTAGTCTGTCAAGCCAGCATAGCGGTTTTAGCCGCTGCACTTCATCCTTGAAGTCGGATTACCGGTGCGCTCCGTAGTATTTGTTCTTGACAGCATAATGACTTTTGCATAGTAACTACACGATAAAAATTGCCAGCAGGCATCTTCTCGTCGATTTACACACCACTAGCTTTCACTCCAGAAGAGGGAGGATGCACATGAGATCAGCCTTCATCCTTGCGGTAGTTATCGTCGTGGTCATATCCGCGATATCCGCGGGCGCACAGGACAACGTCGTCTATCCGCAGCCGTATGCGGCAAAATACGCCGAGATGCCCTATGACCCCTTTATTACCGCCTACGCGGGCACGGGGTATTACTACTGGAACGATTTAAGCGGTCTGATCGAATCCAGCGGCGAGAAGGCGGTGGAGCAGAAAGTTGAGCCGTATGTAATGAAGAAATTCTACGTAAAGGCCGATCTCTGGATCTTCAATGCCGGTATCGAGTATCTCACCAGCCGATTCACCGACATGGGCAACATCACCGAGGAACAATCGGCGGAGGAACAACAGGACCCTCTGGCGCGCTACATGCGCTTCTTCTCGGGACTGCAGCTAGGGGGTGTCGAGCTCAAGGGAAACCTAACCTACCGGAAATTCCAGGGTGCCCTGAAATCTCTGGGGATGAAACCTTATGACGGTACACCCCCGATACTGCCCGTTTTGTATTATCCGGCAAACGGGCCCAAGCAGGAATTAGCTAAGGGAGATGAAGCTCCCTGGTCCACCGTCGTCAGGGATTACGAGATCGTTCTCTCCATCCCGATGAACGAACGACGTCGACGCGGCATGTTTACGAGCTATGAAATCGGTGGCCGGTATACGAGCTACAGCGCGCCGCAGAAACTTCGGTTTACGGATCCTGAAGCCGCGCCCGGCGATACGTATTTTTCGGCGGTCATGCAAACGACCTATCATATCTACAGCCTTTCTGTCGGGTATAGAACGCGCTACCAGACTATATCAGACGTCTACGTGGAATTCTACGCGCCTGGGGTTTTTGGGTTTCATCGTTTTGAAAACGACTATCTCGATGCGAGGCCCAAATATCCTTTCAACTTTACCGCCACGGGTCGGGGGCATTTATGTCTGGGGTATGACCTCAAACATGTCAGGCTGGAGGGTGGTATCGATTACACCTATTATTGCTCCTACTCGAAGGCCGATGTTAAATTAAAGGAGGATATTGATTACTACTCTGAACGTACCGGGGACCCAGTTACGCTGACGCAGGGCTCCAAAGCTGAAGTTTCAGCCATGCGCCTCGAACTATTCTGGGGCGTGTATCTTCAGGCATATATTCTTTTTTAACTCCATGGCACGGGGGCCTCAGAAGGCGAGGATTCGAATCCGCGCCTTCTGAGCCCCCCGTGAATTAAACCTTACATCGCAGTATTAAATCCAGGCCAGCCGCTTCATAAAGGCCTCTAATGAATCCCTGCTTCCTGTAAGCACCGTTGTGCACTCGATATCCTGACAAACCCGTATATCGTTTTTCATGATTTTCTCCTTCGTTAGCTTATGAAAATGAACGTATCGCCGATTATTGAGAATATTATAAAATACTATAATGTTTTCAATACGTCAAATATTAATCGAATATATACGGCCCGAAGGCGCGGATTCGAATCCGCGCCTTCGGGCAATCCGCGCCTTCATCATACCCGTTATTTGGGCCATACCTTCTTGAATCCCTTACCGCCGACAAAACAATACGGGCATTCCTCCGGGGCCTCGTCGCCGTAATGAACGTAACCGCACAGCGGACAGCGCCATGCCGCTTCGGCCGCGTTCTTCTTCCCGTCAAGGAGATGATGGTCGCCGATCAGTATCGGTATCTCGTCAAGCGGCGGCATGATGGACTGGTAACTGCCGAGGAGATAACCGGCGATGATGATGCGCTGCACTTCGCTCGTCCCCTCATAAATGGGCAGAAGCCTGGTGTCGCGCAGAAGCTTTTCGATCGGGTACATCCGTGTGTACCCGTAGCCCCCGAATATCTGCAGCGCGTCGTTCATGACCTGCACCGCCGATTCGGTCGCGTAAAATTTGCTGATCGAGGCGGTGATGGTGGGGTCCATGCCCCGGTCGGCCTCCCATGCCGCTTTCCAGACGAGGAGGCGCATGGTTTCGACCTTCTGGAACATCTCGGCCAGCTTGAACTGGGTCGATTGATAGTTCGAAATCCTGCCGCCGAAAGCGCGCCGCTTCTTCGCGTAATCCAGCGCGTATTCCATCGCGGAGCGCGCGGCCCCCACGGCGAACGCGCCGATGATCGGCCGGGTCCGCGCGAAGGTCTTCATGGCCAGAACGAAACCCTCGCCCGGTTCCGCGAGCACGTTCTCCTTCGGCACGCGAACGTTTTTAAGGTTGATGCCGACGGTGTTCGAGGTGCGCTGGCCCATCTTCGGAATAGAGCGCCCCACGCGTACGCCGTCCCATTCTTTTTCCACAACGAATGCGCATATGCCCGCGTGCTTCTGCTCGGGGTCGACCGTCGCGAAGATGGTCATGTAATCGGCAATGCCGCCGTTGGTTATCCAGTACTTGGTGCCGTTGAGCAGGTAGCCGTCGCCGTCTTTAGTCGCGCGGCAGATCATGGACGCGACGTCCGATCCCATGGTGGGCTCGGAGGTCGCGAAACAGATGCGCTTGAATTCCTTCGCGATCTTCGAAAGGTATTTTTCTTTCAGCGACTCCCTGTCCGATATCACCAGCGGTTCGAACCCGAGCGAGTTATCGAATATGGACGTGGCAAGCCCCGGGCATGCGGCGGCGATTTCCTCGGTGAGGATCGCTCCCTCCAGGAGCCCATACCCTCGTCCACCGTACTTCTTCGGGATGTCCGAATTCATGATTCCCGCGTCAAAGGCCTTTTTTAAAACAGAAAGCGGAATTTCGTCTTTCTCGTCACTATTCCAGGCCGCGGGGAGCACCTCGTTGATCGCGAATTCCCGGGCCTTCTTTTGTAATGCCAGTTGCTCATCGCTCAGGGTAAAATCCAGCATGGATCTCCTCCGTTATTTTCGTGATGTGATGGTTCGGCTCGTGGACGTCTTCGGGCGCGGGTGGTCGGTAAGCGCGGGACGGACGGTCGGTCTCCATGCGCGCCACAGCCGAATGCTATACCGCCAGCCTGTTTTGATCCAGAAAAATAAGTAGCACTTCCCGGGAGAAAGTTTAATTAATTCATATAATTTGGTTTATAAAGATGTGCCGATATAGTTGATTCCCGACCTACCCGAATTCTACTGTATCCGGCTGTGCCCGCGGTAACCGTGCATGAAGCTGGCGAGGCTTATCACCCGGCAGATGAAGGGCGAGCTCACCGTCACCGGTGTCGGAGGCGCGCGCTTCAGCGAGCGCGTGGCGCTGCTTTGATGGTTCTCAGCGGCCAATCCCCGCGATGTAATCTACGGGTTTGCCCGAGACCAGCACGTTGCACTGCGCCCGCGCCGTCGGTTCGCCCCCGCGTGACAGCTCGCCTGTAAGGTGAATGAGGTTTTTACCCTCCCGGAAGACCGAAGCGACGGCCCTGATGGTGTCGCCTTTCCTGGCCGTTCCGAGATAATCTATGGTCATGTTGACGGTAAGAAGGGCCGTATCGTAGCCCAGGGTGGCGCACACGGTGCCCATGGCATCGTCCAGCATGGCCGCCTGTATCCCCCCATGCAGATATCCGGCCGGATTGGTCATCTCGGGGCGCACGGTGTAGTCGAGCTCGATACGTCCCCGGCCCACGTCTACAAGCACCGCGTCGAGCCAGCGGGTAACGCATTCGAAGGGCATGGAGCCCAGGTTCTTTCCGATGAACCGGGTCATGACCGAAAGCACCGTCTCCGAAATTTTAGTTAAAGGGCCCTCTATCCGGCTCATCGCGATTCCTCCGATGGTGATTTAGTTCGATGC
Organism: Spirochaetota bacterium; assembly: GCA_035477215.1. Classification (NCBI taxonomy): domain Bacteria; kingdom Pseudomonadati; phylum Spirochaetota; species Spirochaetota bacterium. Next base: position 45,538 of record DATIKU010000015.1, read on the forward strand.
GACTGTGTGATAAAGGTCTATCGAACGGCGGATATCCTATGTCAATTTAAAAACACGCTGTATCAAACATACGTGCGAATGGACGGGGCTTTTATTTCTTGACAGTCGATCGTATATTGGTTAGACGTCCAACCAGCTGAGTTTTATACTGGTCCGAGCGCCGTAAGAGTTAAGGGGGCCGGATGGAACGACTATACATTATTTAAGAGCCGGGAGGGAATATGGACATTTCATTCAGCAGCATAAGCGACATGGTCGTCAAACAGGCCCGGGCGATGGGCGAAAAGCCGGTGATTCTTTACTATGAGCGCGACATCAGTTACCGTGAGATGGATGAGAAAAGCGCGTCGATCGCGGCAGGACTGCAGGAGCTCGGGGTTAAAAAAGGCGACAGGGTCTGCCTCCTCATGGAGAACTCGCCGGAATACTATTTTGCTTATTTCGGCATCATAAGGCTCGGCGCCATTGCGGGCCCGGTTAACTGCTGGTGGCAGACAAAAGAGATAGAATATCTTTTTAACGACTCCGGGGCTGTCGCGGCGATCGTTGATTCGGCATATCGCGCGCACCTTGAGGCGATAAAAGGAAAGGCGCCGGCGCTGAAGCATGTTATAGAGCGCGGAGGAGACGGCACGTTTCTTTCGTTTGAAGAGATTGCGGATAAAAAAGCGGTTCCTGCCGATGTTGAGATCGGCATGGATGATGTCTCTACCATCGTGTACACTTCGGGCACCACGGGAAATCCCAAGGGAGTGCTCCTGACCCACGGCAATATCCTCACCAATTCGCTGCAGGCGGGAAAACTGGCCAACATCAGGAGCAGTGACGTCGTACTGTGTTTTCTTCCCCTGTTTCATGTCAACGGTCTGGTCATCACCGGCACGGCGCCGATGTGCGCCGGGGCACAGATAGTGCTGCGGAAAGGCTTTTCGGCCGGAGAATTCTGGGAATGCGTTTCGAAATACCGGGTGAGCATTTTCAGCGGCGTCCCCACCGTCTACCAGATTCTGCTGGCTACGCCAGGAAGCGAAAAGGCCGACGTGAGCTCACTGCGGTACGGGGTGTGCGGTGCGGCACCGATGCCCGTGGAGACCATACGCAAGTTCGAGGAGAAGTTTAACATGATCATCATCGAGGGATACGGCCTCACCGAAGCCACTGCCGGGGCGACGGCGAATCCCATCGATGGCGTACGAAAGATCGGCTCGATCGGCATACCCTTCGAAAATAGCGAGATAAAGCTGTTTGATGACGACGACAATGAGGTGCCCCGGGGGGAGGTGGGCGAGATCGTAATCCGCGGCGGCAACGTAATGAAGGGATATTTCAACAGGCCGGAGGAGACCGAAAAAACACTGCGCGGGGGATGGCTTCACACCGGAGATATGGCGTATGAGGACGAGGACGGCTATTTTTTCATCGTGGACCGCAAGAAGGAGATGATCATCCGTGGAGGAGAGAACATCTATCCAAAGGAGCTCGAGGAGATAATATACGGCCATCCGAAAGTACAGGAAGTTGCGGTGGTCGGGGTAAAGGACGAGATCTACGGCGAGGAGGTCATGGCCTGCCTGGTGCCGCGGCAGGGAGAAACGGTCGACGTTGAAGAGTTTCGCTCCTGGTGCAAGGCGAATATGGCCTCGTACAAGGTGCCGAAGTACGTCAGTATCCGGCAGCAATTGCCGAAGAACATACTTGGAAAGATATTGAAAAAGGAACTGAAGGCGGCATTGAAGGGCGAGGGCCTTCTGGGCTAAGATCGCGCGGCGCGAAGGACATGCGGCCGCCTTCGCGCCGTTTCCGCATCACTGCATTCCAGCCCAGGCCGTCGGCTTACCGTATACGATGAACGGTGACGGATTGAGGCTGCCTCCGCCTATGCCCAGCGAGCCATAGCCTATATACAGCCGGTCGTTCACACGCCGGAGCTCGTCGCGCATGGTGTGTACGATGCCGCCGTTGTGAGCGGCGTACTCTATCAGAAACGCGTATTTTGCGTCATAGGCTGACGGCCCCACCGTCGTGTTCATCTTCCGGCTGCGGTTGATTACCGGTTTGCCGTCGGACGAAGTCTGCACGAAGAGATTGTATCCCCATCCCCCGGAGCCGCTGAAAGGGAAGAAGGCCTTGCCGACCCACCTGCCGGGGCCGAAAAAATGATCGGTGTAAAAATCAACCATCGCGGCCATGATGCCGACAGGAAGGTTCATCGCCCGGTACTCCCCTTTCAGTTCGGGGAAAGCCGGCGCGTCCAGCGCGTGAAAGAGCTGGCGAAATTCTGATTTCGAGAGCTTTGTGATGTCGTCAGGTGTCGCGAGGCCCGGATCTTTGCCGAGGATGTCGGAGGGTGCACCTCCCTGATACCCGAAACCGTTCTGCAGTATGTTAATTGCCGAAAGCGCAAGCGTGATGATCAGAGACGCGCCGATGAAGTACGATATGATTTTTATCGTTTTCATTGTCTGGTTTTTCCTTGTGTTTAATTAAAGTTATTATAATCATTGAAGTCTTGCGCACTTATGGACGACCGGTAAATACGTCCATCGCGCTGTCGCCGCCCGACATTTTAAGCATCCAGTCAAAAAAGGCGGTGGGCAGCAGCTTCAGGAACATCATCCCCCGGATGCTGTGCGCCGGAAGCATAACGTAGGGGTGGTCCTTTTTCACGGCGCGTACGATGCGCGCGGCCGCCCGATCGGGCTTCACGAAGGGGCTCAGGAGCATCGGCTTGAATCCCCGGAACATCCCGGTGTCGATGATGTACGGGCATACGCAGGTGATCTTCACGCCGCCGTGCCCGAATTTTTTTAATTCACGCCTGAGCGCCTCGGAGAATCCGACCTCGGCGAACTTGCTCGCGGCGTAATCCGAGAGAAGCGGCATTCCCAGAAGCCCGCTCGACGACGCCACGTTGACAATGTTGCCGCTGTTGCGCGCGGTCATGCCTGGAAGGACCGCCTTCGTGAAATACAGGTGGCCCCAGAAGTTGACATCCATGGTCCGGTGAAACTCCTCGAGCGACAGGTCCAGGAAGGCTTTCCCGATAACCATACCGGCGTTATTGATCAGCACGTCGACCTGCGTAAAATCGCGCATGATACCGGCGACCGTCCGGGATACCGCGGTCCTGTCAGAGATATCACACGTGTAGGTATTCACCGATATTTTCAGGCCCTTCTTCCCGATATCGTCCTTCAGAGCTTTCAGCGCCGCCGCGTTTATGTCTACCAGCGCCAGGTTCGAGGATTCGGCGGCGAATCGCAGGGCCATAAGCCTTCCAATACCGCTGCCCGCGCCGGTAATGATGATGTTTTTGTTTATAAGAGACTTCATTTTAGTTATACCTCCTGAACGTGTTTCCGCGCCAGTGTCGCGGCGTCCGCATGCTATAGTATATGACCGGAAGCAATCGACCGGATTTATAATTCCGTTTAAAAAAACTATACGGCGCGGCGGGAGTTTTTGCGGAAATCACGGGGGCTGGTCCCGGTGAACTGGCGGAATGCCTCGTTGAAGGCGGACTTCGAGTTAAAACCGACGCTGAAGGCGATTTCGAGCACGTTCATCGAATCGCTTTCATCGAGGAGCCGTTTTGCCTCGTCGACGCGGAAACGGTTGACGAAGGAATTGAAGTTGGTGCCCAGGGTATTGTTGAGCACCCATGAGAGGGTGTGCGGGCTTATCGCGAGTATGGCCGCCAGGGAGCCGAGGGAAAGGGAATCGTCACGATAAAGTTTCTGATCTTCCATTAGCTCGCTAATCCGGCGCAAAAGTACATCGATATCGTCCGGTACGGAGTGGATGCGGAACGGTCGGCTTTTGCCGGCCTCGACGATGAGGAGTTGTATGAGGCGCGGATGCCGTATCCCTACGATGTATGAACAGCAGAAAAGCAGGCCTATGCCGGCCGCACCGGCGCGGGCGGCTGCGGGAGAGCCCAGCGCGAAGCCGGAGGTCACCGCGGATGCCGCCGCGAGTGTGAGGACTACGTAGAGAGTGTTGACCAGAAGCAGCGGAGAGGGCCGCCTGTAAAGCATACCGCGGATAAAGCCGAAGGCGAGGGGTCCCAGCAGGCCCGCGTATAGAATGACGGCGGCTATGGGTACGATGCATACCCAGGCGGTACCCCGGAGCACGTTTCCCGAGGCGACACCGGCAATGAGCAGGCTTTTCGCTTCGGAGGTGGACAACATAAAGAGCACGTCCGCGGGCAGTGCCGCGAGCACCGGAAGGAACGTGGCCGGGTGGACGCTGTGAGCCGTTGCGTCTGGGCGCACAACCAGGGCATACGCGTGGTAAGAGAGCGGTCCCGCGAGAAACAGGAGCGAGCAGTGAAAGGACATAAGCCATGGATGTTCGAGTGCTGTGCCGTCAAGCATGAATCCGACCTGGAAGAGGAGCAGCCCCACGGTGAAGAGCAGGGCGGAGAGGTTCAGGTTTTCCGTGCGCCGTTTTCGCACGAGCAGGTGAACGAGCGAGAACAGCAACGCGAGCCCCGCCGAGAAGAATATGATGTAGTCGAGACAGGCCGCCGATGCCGGAATCATTGCATACGCTGCCGGGGAATGCGATCGCGCTTCGCAAGCGCCACGGCTATAGTACTATATTCAATCAGGAATGTCAAGATGTTTCGGTGCGGCCGCGTGCGATGCCATGTCACTCAATGGCTTCCGCGCCGCAGAATCCCGCCGATATCCACGCCGTCAAGATGGCGCAAAACAAGCGGCTCCATGTCGACGGCGGTTTCCGCGAGCTCGTCCGGACGCGGATGATGATCGAATACGAAGACGATATGCGAAGTGAAGCTCTCCGTGATCCTTATGCCGAATTGTGCGAAATAAAACCCCAGGCCTTCGTCGGTGCACGCGCCAATCAGGACCGAGTCGCGCCCGCGGTTGAGGATATCGCATTTTTCGGCGAACAGGTTCTCAATCGCCGGATCGTCGAAGAGCGTATAGGAGACCCCCGCCTCGGAGAGGTAGTCGATGAAGGAACGCACCCCCAGAAAGCGGTGTTCGATATACGGCTTGTCGGCAGGCATGATCGTGTTCTCCGCAGTGTGATTAAACCGCGGGTCAGATGACCCGATGTCACGGATTCTGTCCAGCCGGAATTGGGATTTTCCCGGAACAGTGGATGCGGTTGCAGCCGCAAGTGTAAAGCGAAACCATGCTTCATGCGGCCGGCGAATACACCCGCAATTACTGTTCCTGCGTCATGTTTTATGGAGCCCCCGCAAACACGTGGCGTTCGGGAACGACGCACAGGAATGTTCCGGTAAAAACCCTTTCATCACCGCGGACGATTTCCACCGCCACGGTTCGCTTTTTGCCTTCGGATTCAATCACCCGGGCGGTGGCCGTCAGCAGCTCTCCGGCGCCTGCCGGTTTTAAAAACGCCACCTCGGCCCTTCCTAAAACGACATTGGGATGGTTCACCGCGAGCATGGCGGCGTAATCGGCAAGCCCGAAAACGAAACCGCCGTGAACGAGGCCGCTGTCGTCGGCGCGCATCTGGTCGCTGAGACGAAGCGCTACCGTACAAATACCCTCTTCAAGCGAGAGCGGGTTGCCGCACAGGCGGCGATCGATACGATCGTGCGTTTTAATGTTAAGCTCGGACATCGCGTTACCTCTTGAGATCGTTATGGCACTGTGACTTTTTCCCGTTCCGGCCATGTGCCGTTTAAAATTTAATATAAAAGCATACAGTAAAAGGAAAGTAAGGTCAACAGCGGTTAACGGAGTATGGTATAATCCATTCACGTCCGTGGAGAGGGGTATGTTAGTTTACCACGAGGGCACATCATCGCGGGACAGAGAAAACGGCCGCCGCGCGGGCGGCCGTCACAGTTACATCATCGTCGCCCATTCCGAGGTTTCCCGGCCTGCATCTTCAGGCAATGCCGATCTAAGGCGCGCAAAGAGCTTTTCCAGGCCTTCCTCCCGCTCCTTCAGCATTTCCCGGTACTCCCTGGTGCTGGTGTGCCGAATCTCGGTCGGCAATTCCTTCAGTTCGCGGGCCAGCAGGTCGACGATGATCTCAAGTTCTTTTTCATCAAGATGGATGTTCATGCATCCTCCCCGCCGTATATCCGGCGTCATTTGATTGAGATGTGCCGCCAAACCGAAACGCCCCGTCTATTTCAATGGACCGCCGCAGAACGAGCCGGGAACATTCCGGTCGCGCCCGGATCAAATATATGAGGAAGACCGGCGGAAAACAACTCCCGGGCACGGTTGAGAGAACGAGATCGACGATCGAGGCGTGATTCATGTCTTATTCCTCGCCCTCATGCGCATTACCCGGGTCACAAGCCGGAAAAAGTCTTGAACAGGCCGATGCTTGGATATTAGATGCATTCGTTCGGGGAGGCCGGGGATGAGTGTATATGATTTCGACCGTATAATAGAGCGCCGGGGGACCGGGTGCGAAAAATGGGACATGATGGAGGCGATCTTCCGCGCTAAAGATCTGGTGCCGCTGTGGGTCGCCGATATGGACTTTGCGTCGCCGCCGGAGGTCATCGAGGCGCTGGTGCGCCGCGCGGAGCACGGCGTATACGGATATACGGGATGCACCGACGGGTATTTCAACGCCGTCACGGGATGGATGCGGCGACGTCACGGCTGGGACGTTAGGCGCGAGTGGGTGGTCCCGTGTCCTGGGGTGGTTCCGGCGCTCAACGTACTGGTCCGAGCGTTTACACGGCCGGGAGACCGGATCATCGTCCAGCAGCCGGTATATCATCCTTTCATGCTTGCCGCGGAGAACAACGGAAGGCGCGTCCTCAACAACGAGCTTCGCCTGGACGGCTCGCGCTACGTCATGGACCTCGACGATTTGCGAAAGAAGGCCGCAGCGCGGCGCGTGAAGATGCTCATCCTGTGCAGTCCGCACAATCCTGTCGGAAGGCTCTGGACGCGCGATGAGCTCGCGGAGCTCGGCCGCATCTGCGTGGACAATGGCCTCGTGGTGGTCTCGGACGAAATACATTCCGATCTCGTGCTCGGCGGGCGGCGGCACGCGCCCTTCGCGTCGATATCCGAGGAGTTTGCCGCGCGTTCGGTGGTCTGCACGGCGCCCAGCAAGACCTTCAATCTCGCCGGACTACAGACGGCGAACGTCATAATCCCCGACGCGAAGCTGCGCCGCGATTATTCGGTCGCGCAGGAGGAGTGCGGATTCTTCTCGATGAACGCCTTCGGAACCGTGGCGCTGGAGGCCGCGTACATGCATGGCGAACCATGGCTCGAGGCCCTTTTACGGTATATAGAGGCAAACCTTCGTTTTCTCTCGGAATTCATCACGCTAAAAATACCGCGCATAACGCTTATAAGGCCCGAGGCCACATATCTGGCCTGGCTCGATTTCCGCAGCCTCGGAATGGATTCACGCGCGCTTAAAAGCTTCTTCCGTCATTCGGCGGGTGTTGCGCTGGGAGAGGGGCACATCTTCGGCCATGGCGGAGAAGGCTTCGCCCGGGTGAACCTGGCGTGCCCGAGGAAGATAATGGAAGAAGGTCTCGAGCGGCTGGCTCGCGCCATCGACGGGCTCTGATCAGAGCGAGATGCGTTTGCTATTATCCTTCGTGAAGAGATAGACGATGAGGTTCGTCACCGACGACACCAGCACCAGCCCGGTGGCGATGGCGCCCGCGGTGATGAGCGTTTCCATTCCCAGCTCGAGCGAGCGCGCCGTATTGCCCCGGATCGATTCGAACATCGTGTAATACATGCCGCCGCCCGGCACCAGCGGAATGACCGCGCAGATGGCGAAGGTGGTGGCCGGCGCGCTTCTGACGCGGGCCATCACCTCGGCGTACACCCCCACCACGATCGAGGCGATGAAGAACGAGAAGATCGGCCCGACCGGAAAAGACATCGACAGAAGATACGCAAGCCAGCCCGCGGCCCCGCCGAACGCGGCAAGGATGATATTAAGCCCTCGAATATTGAAGAGAATCGAGAATCCGAGGGTGGCGATGAAAGCGTACGCTGCGGGGCCGATCATCGGATTCCTCCCGCGAGGAGGTGCCAGAGCTTGAGGACGATACCGCTTCCCGCCGCGATCGCCACCGCGATTAGAAACGATTCCATCGCGCGGGCTATACCCGAAAGGAGGTCGCCCGCGAGCGTGTCGCGGATTGAGTTGGTGATGGCGAGCCCCGGTACGAGGAGCATGATCGAGCCTATGATGATTGAATTGGGATGTATGCCCGGGATCATCGCGGCGCTCGCGAGGGCGAAGAGCGCCGCCAGCGCTCCGCCGGCGACGTTGATGAAAAACTCGTTGAGCCGTATGGACGAGAGCAGCAGTGAAAGCGCCTTGATTACCCCGCCGGTATAGAGCGCCACGCTGAATTCACCGGTACCGCCGCCGAAGAGCAGCGTGAAAAAACCCGCGGTGAACGCGGCCGTGGGCACCGTAAGCCATGCGGCATACCCCGGCTCATTCTCAATCCGGATGAGCTCGCGGCGCATGTCGGCCGGGGAGAGCTTATCAGAGCACACGGATTCGACAAGCCTGCCGGCAAGCAGTACCTTGTTTAAATTTATCGAGCGGTGCTTGACGCGGCGGATGATGGAGCGGGTACGGCCGTCGTCATCGGATACACTCAGGAAGATGCCCGTCGGCGTAACGAAGCTGTCGCCATCGTGATAGCCGTAGGCGCGGCAGAGCGCGTTCATCGTCTCCTCGACGCGATGCGTCTCGCCGCCGTTCTCGAGGATGAGTCTCCCCGTATCGGCGGCAAGGTGCAGAATCGCGTGTTTGTCGGCATGCGTATTCATGGCATAATCGAAGAGACGAGCTTAGACGGTGTGTCGGGGCGAGGCAAGTGAAAAATGACTCATTAACATCTGTCGCGGATGTAGCGGTGTGGAAGTTGGATTTACGGAAACTACCGAAAAAATTCGGAATCATAAATTGCTTTTATTTTTTTGTTGACGTAAGAGAGCCTGTATCGCATTATCCCCTCCGGGGGGAGGGGATATAAACTGTTTTCGAGGGGAGTTACACGATGGGTAATGGACACCACAGCGGCGAAAAAATAGTAATGAGGCTAACAAAGATTGAGGGGCATATACGGGGCATTCAAAAAATGGTCCAGGAAGGGAAGCCCTGCAGCGACGTGCTTCACCAGATCGCGGCGGTGCAGTCGGCCCTTGCGGCGGCGGGAAAGCTCCTGTTCGAAGATCATTTCCAGCACTGCATTATAGATAAGATATCCAATAGTACGCTGCGGGACGAGTTGCTGCAGTTCAAGGAGACTATGGAGACATTTTCCCGGGGAATGCGATAACAAGGGGGATGCAATGAAAGAGGACAGGGAACGATACGATTTCGGATGGTCGTGGCGATGGATGCACGGTTACTGGATCGCCGGATCAATTATGATGGCGCTTGCCGCATCGCTCTATTATTATCTGCCGGAACAACGGATTTTACTGATACTGGTAGTGATAGAGGCCATGATTCTATTCGCGGGGAACATTGTATGGCGATCGTCACGGAAACAGGAATATATGACTTTACCCTGGGTGGATCTTTTTACGGCCGGCCCTAAAACGGTGCTCGATGCGGGGTGCGGATCAGGAAGAACGACCATTGCGCTATCCAAGGTGATGGATGAAGGCGACATCACCGCAGTGGACCGTTTCGACGCAAGTTATATCAAGGAGGGAGGCCGTCATCTTATTGAAAGGAACCTGGCGATTGCGGGCATCTCCGGGATGGTGAAAATAGTGCGAGGGGATTTGACGGAATTACCCATCGAAGATGAATCACATGACGCCGCCATCAGCACCTACGCTATAGACCACATGAAGAAAAAGGGATCGGCGTTAAGTGAAATCCACCGCGTACTGAAACCGGGCGGAAGATTTCTCCTTGTCGTTTTCGTTCCCAACTGGGCCACCTTCCTGATCGCCAATGCGCTGTGCCTGTTTCTAACCTCCAGAAAAAAATGGAGAACTATATTTAAAGAAGCCGGATTCATTCTCGTTGACGAGGGAACCATAAACGGCGGCGGTTTTTTCCTCGCCGAGAAAATTAGGTCAGTCAGGGAGAATTATTGAAAATGCACGCAATTGGCACAGACTCCTGGACGCACCACCACCGATTCGCGGGGGACCGGATCGGCTCGGAGCGGCGAACGCTGATCGTAGTGGTGATAACCTGCGTTACCATGGTTGCCGAGATCATCGCCGGGTGGCTGTTTAATTCGATGGCCCTCCTCTCCGACGGCTGGCACATGGGCACGCACGCAGCGGCCATCGGAATTTCCCTGTTTGCCTACCGGTATGCGCGCAGGCACGCGGACGACCGCCGGTTCAGCTTCGGCACATGGAAGGTGGAGATCATCGGGGCCTACACGAGCGCGGTGTCCCTGGCGATAATAGGCGTCTATGTGGCCTCAATGTCGGTGGAGCGGCTGTTTGCGCCCGCTGCTATCCAATACAACCAGGCGCTCTTCGTGGCTGCGATCGGCCTCGCGGTAAACCTTTTGTGCGCCTTCATTCTCGGCGCGGGGAAGAAACACGGCCATTCTCACGGCACGGATCATGAACAGGACCATGACGACGACGAGCGCGATCACCTACACCACGACGACATCAACCTGAAATCGGCGTACCTGCACGTGGCGGCTGACGCGATGACATCCGTGCTTGCCATCGTTGCGCTCGTATGCGCGAAATACGTCGGATGGAACTGGCTTGATCCGGCGATGGGGATTCTGGGCGCGGTGCTCATCATTCGCTGGGCGATAGTGCTGTTCCGGGACACTGTGCCGATACTGCTCGACTTTTCGGCGGACCAGAAAATCGAACGCCGGATACGCGATACGGTGGAGTCACATGGAAACGCGAAGGTGTGCGACCTGCATCTGTGGCGCGTGGGACATAACGCCTACGCCTGCATCGTGTCGATCGTGAACTCCGACGGGGGAGGCGTTGACCGCTTCAAGTCCTCCCTGGAAAGGATAACCGGTATAGAGCACATAACCGTGGAAATGAGAGGCCATGGCGTCTCGAGCCGGTGAAAGAGCCATCGACCGGTCAACGCGGAGATCAAAATTTCCGTTGACCTTTCTGGATGGAGCCGACAAGCATGCTATACTGTAGATACTCATGAGAACAATGAAAAAAAACATTAGAGCGACGACGGTTGCCCTAATTTCGCTTTTTCTCCTGTCCCTTGGGGGAACGACGCACGCTCACGACCATGGTGATGGCGCCTACGTGCACAAGCACGCTCCGGTGGCCGCCGGCGATGATTCTCACGCAAAGGATCATGAGGAAAACGCCATCGCCGTCTGTGATGACGGCGTCGGGATACGTATAACGCCAGCCGCGAAATACACCGCGTTTCAATACTCGAAAGACGACGGCATTAACCACGACGGCGGTGGCGTATGTCGCGCAATTACCGGCATACAACCGCCGGGAATATCTCCCGGATATATAAAGGATGCGGCCCAACGCGCCTTCAAAGATCGTCTTTTCCTCATCTCGGGGGCCCGCAGGGCCCCGCCACGCGCCCGATAACAAACCCGATCACGCACGTCCGTGACGGCGCGCCATGCGCGCCGCGCAGCCGCCTCGCGGCATTTCAGCCTGACACAAGGATATATCACGAATGGACAACAACGATTTTAATGCGGAATCATTATTCGACAGGATAATAGCGTTTTCACTGCGGCGGCGCTCCACCATCTGCGCCTGCGCCGCCATGCTTCTCATCGCGGGAACCGTTATACTCAGCGGCCAGAAGATCGACGTGCTTCCGGATCTCAACCGCCCGGTCGTCACCGTGCTCGCCGAGGCCCACGGTCTCGCTCCCGAGGAGGTTGAAAAACTGGTGACGCTTCCCATCGAGGCGTCCCTTTCCGGCTCGCCGGGTGTCACCCGCGTCCGTAGCGTATCAAAGAGGGGCATCTCGATAGCCCAGGTGGAGTTCGACTGGGACACCGATATTTACCGAAACCGACAGATCGTCTCTGAAAAATTATCCGTCATACAGAACGATCTGCCCCGCGGCGTACAGCCGGGTATCGGGCCGGTGAGCTCCATCATGGGGGAAATCCAGCTCATCGGCATCACCAGCAACAATGGATCCACCGGACCGCGGGAGCTGAGGACCGTGGCGGACTGGACCGTGAGAAAAAGGCTTCTATCCGTTCCCGGCGTTTCATCGGTGATCGTCATGGGCGGGGAGGCGAAGGAATACCATATTCTCATTAAGAGCGAACAGATGGGAATACTCGACATATCATTCGATCAGATGGCCGAAAGTCTGCGGGGCCTGGGCGGCGTGTCCAGCGGCGGTTTCATTGAGCGCGCCGGAAAGGAATTTGTCATTCGGAATATCGGCTTACTGTACGGACAGGAGGAGATCGGGGAGGCCGTTGTGGGGTATCGCGCGGGCGTTCCGGTGCGCCTGCGCGAGATCGCCGACATACGGGAGGGCGGCAGGGTGCGCCGGGGTGACGCGAGCGTAAACGGCAAACAGGGAGTTATCCTCGCCGTGCTGAAGCAGCCCGAGGCGTCAACCGTCAAGCTGAACCGGGAGATTGAGCGCACCGTGGCGTCGCTGCGCGGAGCGCTGCCGGCGGACGTCATTGTGGATACCACACTCTTCCGGCAGTCGGACTTCATTGAGCGCTCCACCGGTAACGTGAAAGAGGCCATACTCCTGGGGTTTATCATGGTGACGGCAGTTTTGCTCTTATTTCTCTGGAGCCTCCGCTCCACGTTCATATCGCTCACCGCCATACCCCTCTCGCTCGTGCTGACGATCATCACTCTTCGCGTCTTCGGGTACGACGTCAACACCATGACGCTCGGAGGCCTTTCCATCGCGATCGGCCTCCTGGTGGACGACGCGATCGTTGACACGGAGAACATCTTCAGGCGGCTCAGGGAGAACGCGGCTCTTGCATCTCCGAAAAACGCTCTCAAGGTGGTCTTCTCGGCATCGTCGGAGGTGCGAAACAGCATCGTCCTGGCAACGGCTGTGGTGATCCTCTCGTTCATCCCGCTTGCGTTCATACAGGGGGTGGAGGGGCGAATATTCCGGTCGCTGGTGGTATCGTTCGTGGTCTCGCTCACCGCGTCTCTATTAGTTGCGCTTACCGTGACGCCCGTGCTCTGTTCCTATCTCCTGACGAGGATCGCGCGCCTGAAACAGGCGGACAGCCCGTTGGTGCACCTCCTCAAGGGGCTGCAGCGGCGAAACCTGGAATCGCTCATGAAACGGCCGAAACTCGTCATGACGGGCGTGGCGTTGCTCTTCGCCGCCGCGTGCGCGCTGACGCCTTTCCTGGGGCGCGAGTTTTTACCGCCGTTCAACGAGGGGACGATGACCCTCGACGTGTTCACCGCCCCGGGGACCTCGCTGGAACGGTCGGCGGAGATCGCGGGAAAGATCGAGAAAATATGCCTTGAGACCGATGGCGTGAAGAAGGTGGGCCGGCGGACCGGGCGATCCGAGATGGACGAGCACGCCGAAGGGGTGAACTACAGCGAAATCGACGTTACCATCGACGCCGGGCGGAAGGACATACGACGCTCGGAGATCATCGCCCACCTCCGCACCCGCTTCAAGGAGGTGAAGGACGCGAGCGTCACCATCGGCCAGCCGATCACGCACCGGATCGACCACCTTATATCCGGCATCAAGGCGGACGCCGCCGTTGTCATCTACGGGGACGATCTTGAAAAGCTCATCTTCTACGCCCAGAAGGCGGAGACTGTCCTCGCAAAGGTGCGCGGGGTCGAGGACCTGCTCGTAGAAACGCAGAGCTTCGTGCCTGAAATTAAAGTTTCCCTGCAGCACGACAGGGCGGCGAAATACGGCATTCCAACGGGAAGCCTGGTCGAGACGCTCGAGATGGCGTTCAACGGTGAAACCGTGGGATACATCATGGAAGGTGAGCGAAAATTTGCCGTAACCATAAAAATCGACGCGAAAACGCGCTCTGGAATTGAGGGCATGAAGGGGATGATTGTAAAGCATATGCCCGATGGAATGCCGGTGCGTCTGGGGATGGTGGCGGACGTGTATGAGAGCGAGGGGCCCTCGGAAATAAAACGCGAGAACGGAAGCCGCCGCGTGGCCGTGCAATTCAACGTCGGCGGCAGGGACCTTGTTTCCACTGTGCGGGACGCCGAGGAACGCATCGGAAAGGAACTGGGGCTTGAGCCGGGATACCGCTTCGAGATAGGCGGCAGATACAAAAACCAGGCGGAAACGGCGCGGTACATCCTGCTGACCGGCCTCCTGTCGCTTATCGTCATCGTGGGGCTGATATACTGGCAATTCAGATCGGTACAGCTTACCGCGCAGGTGCTCGTGAACATCCCCCTTTCGTTCATAGGCGGCATTATCGCCCTCGCGGCGACCGGCACGACTCTTTCGGTGGCAAGCCTGCTCGGGTTCATCGCGATCGCGGGCATCTCGACGCGAAACGGCATCATGATCGTGTCGCATTACCTGCACCTCATGGAGCACGAGGGCGAACGGTTCTCGGAGGCCATGGTGATTCGCGGTTCCCGCGAGCGGCTTTCCCCGGTGCTTATGACCGCCCTGTCGGCGGTCATGGCCCTGGTGCCGATCATCGCGACGGGAGCGGACGCGCCGGGCAAGGAGATATTGTATCCCGTGTCCCTGGTGCTCGTGGGAGGGCTTGTCAGTTCCACACTCATAGACATAGTTCTGACGCCGATACTCTTCTACCAACTTGGCAAACGGAGCGTCATTGCAGAGAGGTATTCATGAAAAAATCGCACTACATGCGCACCATTACGACGACTGTGATCATTTCGGCGTTCGCGTTCATTGCCCTGATGGCAGGAAACGCATTCGCACAGCAGGCCGGAGTGAAACAGATTTCGCTGGAAGAGCTCTGGCGGAACGCCGGGGAAAAATCGCCCTCGATACAGGCAAGGCTGAAGGACGTGGAGGCGATTGAGTATAAAATAAAATCTCTCCAGAAACCGTATCTGCCCTCAATTAACGCGGATCTGGGATACTCCGGGGCGGCGAATCTGAACGAGTTCGAGCATGGACCGCTCGCGCGGCTCACCGCGGAATGGATACTCTGGGACGGGGGGAGAACGATGGCGTCGAAAAAGATCCTTACTTTATCCTCAGGCTCCGTTGGCCTTCAGGGGGCGATATTCGCCATCGAAGTAAAAAAGAAGATAGCCGCCGTCTATTATGATACGGCGAGGCTCGAAGCCTCGGTTGCTGATGAAAAAAAGAAATTGAACAACCTCGTATCGTTAAAAAAGCTTCTCATGCCTCGCTTAAAGATCGGAAAGATTGGTTATTCAGACGTCGAGGACATGGTGATACGAATTGAAGATACCGCCGGCAAGATAAAAAACGATGAACTGGTCATCGACTACAAAAAACGCCAGTTACGATTGCTCACCGGCGGCGACGCGGAAGATCCCCTGTATATTCCGGGATTCTCCGTTCTGAAAGGCGTAGGTCCTGAAATTGCGGCCATTAAGACGACCCTGACGTCCCCTGCGCTGATTCTGGCGCGCAGGCAGACTGCGCTTCTGGAGGCAAAAAAAGAACATCGGGAACGGGAGCTGTACTGGCCGGTTTTCGGCATTGAGCTTTACGGCGGTTACGGGCCGCACCGTGATGCGATAGACCCGCACAAGCCTGAAGTCGGGGCAGGTGCGGTGTTCCGCGTACCGATAATCATCGGCGGCAGCCGGTCGGCGGAGATGAAATCCCTGACGGCGGAAATCGACGCGGCGAAACTGGACCTTGCCCGGATGGAGAAAGATAACAAGGCCGCAGCCGACTACATAATGAAAGCCATACCTGCCATGGATGACCGCATGGATTCGCTCGAAAAATCGGTGAAACGGGCGGAGAAAAACCTCACCGCCGCATTCAATGAGTTCTCCCGCGGACTGAAATCGCCCGCGGACATGATCACGGCCCTGCAGTACCTTTATGAGTTGAAGTCGAAATACCATGACGCGAAGATGGAATTCCTTGCGCTCAAGGCTGAACTGTTTCTCACGTACGGAAATGACGGGTTATCGACATACGATTCAATTAAAAATTAAAACAATATAAGGAGAACACAATGATGAAAAAAAATCTCACCCTGGCAGTTCTTGTTGTCGCGGCGCTCGCGCTGCCGAACCTGAGCCGGTCCCACGAGGGCTCGTTCAAGGATGCCGACACCATTCCGCCGTTTGGGCCGCACGGCGGAAGAACGCTCAAACTGACGCGGCATTTCGCTGAAGTGGTGGTAAAAAAGAGCACGGTGGACGTGTACATTCTCGAGCGTGACGTAAAGACGGTCGCCTCGGACGCATCGGGCGTCACCCTGAGCGCCGCGATTCCCGGAAAAAACGCCAAATCAATTCCTCTTTCAAAAAAGGGAGACGGCTACACGGGAGCGTATATCGCGCCTCCCTCGGCACGAAGGGTAATTTTTACCGTGAACTGCGTCCTCGATGGCAAAAACGAAACCGGAACGCTCCAGCACGAGCCGAGGAAATGATGAGAATTAATCGTCGGGTATAACGACGTACTCGGCGGGATGCGAGAGAAAAATCGCGCGAAATGAGAGAAGGAGCGGAAACGTTCCCGCTCCTTTGTATTACGGCGGGTAAAAGTCTACTCGAAACTGAAATTTTTCCCGCCCGCCTGTTCGCGTACGGTCTTGATAATCGCCGCGTCGAGGGTGTTTTTCCCGGCGAGCTTCTTCGTCTCGTTCTCGACGTAGACGCGCCGCTCCTGGTTGAGCTTGCCGATTCTTGCCTGCAGCTCGGCGCGCTTCTTCATCTGTGCGTCGACGTGGGCGCTACGCTCGCCGGGGCTCATTTTCTGCATCTCGGGAGGAAGCTCTTCTTTCTTGAGCGACTCGGTCTTGACCTTTCCTTCCCTTACCGCGTCAACGAGGTCCCAGCCCGCGTTTGAATAGAGATTCGAGGCCTTGGCGAGCGAGCGCTGTATCACCGACTCCTCGCTCATACCGGCGGCGTTCTTGTCTTGCATGGCCTGGCGTTCCTTTTTCTCTCCGCCGCTCATGCCGTAGGGAATATAGGTGAGGTTGAGCTCGTTTCCAAGCTGGCTGATCTCCGCGTCCTGTGGCGCGGCGATGTAGGCGACGCGCTCGTTTTGGTTGATATGCATGTAACGGCCCTGCGCCAGCAGAGCGCCGTCGCGCCAGTGGGTGCTCACTCCCTCGTCGTAATCGCCGCAGTATATGGTGTTGACGATGATGTTCTTCGCCGCGGCCGCCTTCACGGCGACGCGGTAATCGACCTCGCCCTGGGAGAACGGCTCGTTGCCGGCGATGAAGATCACCTTCAGATCGGCGGACTCACCGCTCCATCCGAGGCCCTTCGCCGCGGCCTGGATCACCCTGCCGCAATACTCGTCACCGCCGTTGGTGGCAAGTGCGAAAAGCTCCTCGGAGAGACGGTCGAGGTCGGTGGTGAAGGGAACGACCATCCTGAGATAGCCCTCTCCGGATGGGATGCTGCTCTTGCCGTATTCATAGAGCGCAACCTCGAGGCGCGGGGCCCTGCCGTCGCGGCGCGCCTGCGCCATCTCGTTGACGATCTTCCACAACTGCGATTTGGCCTGGTCGATCAGGCCGTCCATGCTGCTCGAGGTGTCGAGCAAAATGGCAAGCTGAATCCTCGGGCCGTCGGCCCTGGCCGTAAGGACGGCCGGACTCCATGCGATAACCGCGGCCAGTACGATCGAAAGCGCCCTTGCATTTGTTTTCATAAGATGCTCCTGTGCGTGGTATAGTTGTTTGATACGGTTATTTGACAGGAGCAGGCCGATCTAAGTTCTCGTTTTTTACACCCCTGCACAAGCAATTCGGCGGTATCAGCGCGTCGGTCCGACGGCTCCCCGGCCGCCAAGCTTGCCCCGGTCGCTGATTCTCCCGGTATACATCAGGCGGAGCTGTTTTAGGCTGATTTCGCGCGCGGGATTCGAGCGATGTACAATGGGCACGATCATCCCCTTCGCGATAATAAATTCCTTGATTAAGAATCCTCTTTGAAAATATTGGTGCGGCGCGATGATCTCGCCGTTTTTCATGCGCCGAGGTGGGCGTCGAAAATACGGCGAATACTCGTCTCCCCCAGGGACATAAGTTCGTTCGCGTGAAAGCCGAGGGGATTTCGCGTACGATATTCCCTGTCAGAGTACGATGAAAGGATGGCTTCGATGTCCAGTATAAAAGCATTGTCCTTTCCGATGGAAAGCGAAGGACGGAGGTAGCGCTTTTTCCTGCAATACTTGAGGAAGCTGTTTACCTTCTTCAGCAGGTATTTCCTGTCGAGGAGTCCGGCGTCGATATCGGGCAGCTTTTTACGCCGCACCATTTCGCCGATTTCCGCCGTTATACGCTCCATCGAATCGACAAACCTTTCTCTGGCGAGCACAAGGTTTTGCCTGGCGCTTTCGTTGCTCTTCGCGAGCCGCCTGATGTAGTACGCCGCGATCTGGCTGAAGGTGATCGTATGAAGCTGCCTGAGTATCTTCGCCAGGCGTTCGTTGAACTCCTCTTTCGGGCAGCGGAAAAAGACAGGGCGTCCGATGTTAATAAAGATGTCTTTTCCCCCTTTGACGAGGCGGTCGACCTTTACGTTTATCGGAATGACGTGGACTTTCTGGTGAGCGCTCTGAAAGGAGTTCTCGACGAGCTGGTAAACGGCGCTCCGTATTTTTTTGAGGCCCCCGAAACCCCAGGTGGTCCCTTCGGGGAACACCAGCGTGGACAGGCCCCTGGCTATACTCTCCCTGGCCCGGTTCATCTGGTTTCCGATCTCGTTCCTGATCCGCTCCCTTTTTACCGAGTACGTGTCGATGAAGGGGCGGTGAATGGTCGTAAGCCTCATTATTTTGAAAACGACAAAGGGGAGGGCCGTTTTATCGAGGAAGGTAAACAGGCATTTCAGGAACAGGTTCTTCTTCCCGAAGTTGCTGGCGAGGTAACTGCCGCTTAAAAAGTCCCCTTTGGCGAGTACCAGGAAATCGGGCCTGGGATGGAGCGAGTAGTACACCCGGGCGAGCGACGGTATCTCGTAATAGCTGTCATGCGTCGGTGAAATGATGACGGGGGTGGGAATCTTTTGCAGATGCTCGCGCCCTTTGAGATGCGGCCGCTGCCGCATTATAATGGAGGCAATGTGAAAGCACGAAATGATGAATTCACGAAATAAACGTCGAATCATTCGATCCCACCCTGTCACGGTGTAATGTACAACCGGAGTAGATGCTTATCCAATAATTACGATATGTCAACAATATTGTTCATCATTTCTGTTGACAAAAGAGACGTCGTTCGGTAAATTATCATTGTTGGGGTGGTTCCATGGCGGAGCCTGAGATTATACCCGTTGAACCTGATCCGGATAATGCCGGCGTAGGGATGCCAACCGCATAATCATCTCCCCCGTTTGAACGATCACCTCGTCCGGATTTTGATATGTCGCGCTCGATTTCAATCTTTGAGGGTGCCGGCTTTTTTTATAGAAGCGCCGCCCCGGGGTTGCCGTTCGCGGCGCGAAAACTTCAGGGGGGAACAATGGACAACGCATCGCTTTTAGCGGCTGTAAGGGAGAAGCAGCCGCTGGTACATCATCTTACGAACTGGGTCACCATTTATGACTGCGCCCAGCTGGTAAAGTCGTTCGGGGCCTCGCCGGTGATGGCCCACGCCGTGGAGGAGGCCGCCGACATGGCGTCGCTCGCCTCCGCACTGGTGCTCAACATCGGTACGCTCACCACCGAGTTAATTGAAGGCATGAAGCTCGCCGCGCGCGCGGCCAACGCCAAAGGCGCACCAGTGGTGCTCGATGTCTGCGGCGCGGGGGCCACGCCGTTTCGGGACAGGATGGTGGCCGCGCTCCTCGACGCGGCACGTATCGACATCATAAAGGGTAACGCCTCGGAGATCGCACGCGTTGCCGGCAGGCAGGTGAGGACCAGGGGCGTCGACGCGGGAAGCGTGGAGGGCAATCTGGCCGGTATCGCCGAAACGCTCGCCGCGGCGAGCGACTGCGTGGTGGTGGTTACGGGAAAGGAAGACATCGTCGCAGGAAAGGGCGCACGGTATTTCATCAAAAACGGACACGAGATGATGTCGCGCGTTGTCGGTACCGGCTGCATGGCGGCGTCGGCGATCGGCGCCTTCGCGGGAGTGTGCCCGGAAGACCTTCCGCGCGCGGCGACCGCCGGGCTGGTCTGTTTCGAGGTGGCGGCCGAGCTCGCGGTGAAGGGCGCGCAGGGCCCGGGCAGCTTCAAGGAACGGCTCTTCGACAGCGTCGCCGGGCTTACGGGGGAAAACGTCTCCACCATGCAGAAGGTGTGGTGATGAAAGGGTATTATTTTATCACCGATGCGGGACTGAGCAACGCGGGTAACATCGCGGACGTCCGGGCGGCGGCCACAGCCGGAGTGAAAGTGGTGCAGTACCGCAACAAGTCGAACATCACGCGCGACATGTACGAAGAGGCGCTGCTCATCAAAAGCGCGTGCGGCGACGGCGCGAAATTCATCATCAACGACCGCATCGACATAGCGCTCGCGGTCGACGCGGACGGCGTGCACATAGGCCGGGAGGATATGCCGTACATCCAGGCGCGCCGCCTGCTCGGCCCCGGTAAAATAATCGGCGTTACGGTGCACGACCTCGACGAGGCGCTCGAGGCGGAGGCGGCCGGCGCCGATTACCTGGGCTTAAGTCCCATCTTCACGACTGGCACCAAGGACGACGCGGGCGAGCCCTGCGGCGCGGCCGTCATCGCGCAGGTCAAGGCGCGCTGCCGCATCCCCGTCGTCGCTATAGGCGGGATAGGTCTCGACAATGTCGACGAGGTTGTCGCCGCGGGCGCCGACATGGTGTGCGCCATCTCGGCGGTCGTGACAAAGCCGGACGTTGCTGCGGCGATACTGG